>NZ_JAAGPB010000119.1:0-20340 GCF_017104585.1 Burkholderia sp. Ac-20392 | reverse complement strand
GCCGGGCGGTGGTGCACCCGCGACGCCGCCGCCCGCTCGGCGCAAGCATCTGGTGCGCGCGCTCATCGCCGTGTTCGCGCTCGGCATCATCGGCTGGGGCATCTGGTACGTGATCGTCGGGCGTTGGTACGAATCCACCGACAACGCGTACGCGCAAGGCAACGTCGTCGAGTTGACGCCGCAGGTGACGGGCACCGTCGTGTCGATCGACGCGGACGACGGCAACCTCGTACGCGCCGGCACGCCGCTCGTCCGCCTCGACCCGAGCGACGCGCAGATCGCGCTCGCGACCGCGCAGGCCGATCTCGCGGCAACGGTGCGCAAGGTGCGCGGCCTGTACAGCAACGAGCGTGGGCTGGCGAACAGCATCGACGGCGCACGCGCCGAACTCGATACGCGCCGCACCGCGCTCGACAAGGCGAAGGCCGACTACAGCCGCCGCGAGGATCTCGGCCGCTCCGGCGCGATTTCACGCGAGGAACTCGCGCATGCACGCGACACGCTGACGTCCGCGCAAAGCGCATACGCGGCCGCGCAGAGCGCGCTGGCGACGTTGAGCGAGCAGCACCAGACGAGCAAGGCGCTGATCGACGACACCGCGGTCGCGTCACACCCGGACGTGCAGGCCGCGGCCGAACGACTGCGGGCCGCCTATCTCGCGCATGCCCGCACCGAGGTCGTCACGCCCGTCACCGGCTATGTCGCGAAGCGTACGGTGCAGGTCGGGCAGCGCGTGTCGCCCGGCGTGCCGCTGCTTGCGGTCGTGCCGCTGCGCGAGCTGTGGGTCGACGCGAATTTCACCGAGAAGCAGCTCGAGCACATGCGCATCGGGCAGCCGGTCGAACTGACCGCCGACCTGTACGGTGACGCGGTGCGCTACACCGGCCGCGTGCAGAGCCTGGGCGTCGGCACCGGCAGCGCGTTCTCGCTGCTGCCCGCGCAGAACGCGACCGGCAACTGGATCAAGATCGTGCAGCGGCTGCCGGTCCGCATCGAACTGACCGACCCGGCGCAGCTCGACGCGCATCCGCTGCGCATCGGCCTGTCGATGCACGCGCGCGTCGACCAGCACGACCGCAGCGGGGCGATGCTGTCGCATCGCGAGCAGCGCGCGCCGATATTCCACACCGACGTGTATCGCGACGAGCTCGCGCGTGCCGACAGCCTGATCGCCGACGTCATCCATGCGAACCTGCCGGCGGCGGTGCGTACGGAGGCCGTGCGATGAGCGGCCCGATGGCGGCCGCCGACAGCGGCTTTCGTCCGTCGAGCGTTGGGCTGACGACTTTCGGCCTCGCGCTCGCGGTCTTCATGCAGGTGCTGGACGGCACCGTCGCGAACGTGTCGCTGCCGACGATCGCCGGCAACTTCGGCGTGAGCACGACGCAGAGCGCGTGGGTCGTCACGACGTTCTCGGTCAGCAATGCGATCGCGCTGCCGCTGACCGGGTTTCTCGTCAAGCGCGTCGGACAGGTGCGGCTGTTCGTGTGGGCGACGCTTGCGTTCACGTTCGCATCGCTGCTGTGCGGCTTCGCGCAGAACCTGCCGCAGCTCATTGCGTTCCGCGCGCTGCAGGGCCTGGTGGCCGGGCCGATGATCCCGACCACGCAGGCGCTGATGCTGTCGATCTACCCGCCGCAGCGGCGCGGCTTCGCGCTGTCGATGATCGCGATGGTCACCGTCGTCGCGCCGATCGCGGGGCCCGTGTTCGGCGGCTGGGTGACCGAGCACTACTCGTGGCGCTGGGCGTTCCTGATCAACCTGCCGATCGGCGTGTTCGCCGCGATGTGCGTGTTCGCGCAGATGCGTGCACGCGTCGAGACGACGGTTGCCGCGCGCGTCGACTATATCGGCCTCGCCGCGTTGATCGTCGGCGTCGGCGCACTGCAGATCGTGCTCGACAAGGGCAATGAAGCCGACTGGTTCAACTCGACGTTCATCGTCGTGATGTCGGTGGTCGCCGCGTTCGGCATCGCGCTGTTCCTGATCTGGGAGCTCAACGAGCCGAATCCGATCGTGAACCTGCGGCTTTTCGCGCATCGCAACTTCGCGGCCGGCACGCTGACGCTCGTGCTCGCGTATTCGGCGTTCTTCGCGGTCAACGTGATCGTGCCGCAGTGGCTGCAGCGCACGCTCGGCTACACGGCGTTCTGGGCCGGGCTCGCCGTCGCGCCGATGGGCGTGATCCCGGTGCTGATGACGCCGTTCATGGGCAAGTACGCGCCGCGCTTCAACATGCGCATGCTCGTGTGCTGCGCGTTCGCGATCCTCGGCACGTCGTCGTTCCTGCGCGCGGGCTTCGTGCCCGACATCGACTTCACGCACATCGCGCTGATCCAGCTGCTGCAGGGCCTCGGCCTCGCGCTGTTCATCATGCCGATCAACAGCATCCTGCTGTCCGACCTGAAGCCGGACGAGATCGCCGCCGGCTCCGGCCTGTCGACGTTCCTGCGCACGCTCGGCGCGAGCTTCGCGGTGTCGATCACGTCGTTCCTGTGGGACCGGCGCGCGATCCTGCATCACGCGCAGCTCAGCGAGCACGTGAGCGGGTTCGATCCGGCCGTGCGGGCCGAAGTCGCGCGGCTCGGCGGCGGCGATCCGCAACGCGCGGCCACGCTGCTGAGCAACCTGGTCGACGCACAGGCGTACCAGATCTCGTTCAACGACGTTTCATTCGCGCTCGGCTGCGTATATCTCGCGGTGATCGCGGTGGTCTGGCTCGCCCGTCCGCCGTTCGGCCCCGGTGCCGCCGCGAAACGATGAAGCGGGCGCTGCGCGGCCCGTTCCAACCCATGCTGTTCAACTCGATGGAGATTGTCCCGATGCCTACCCCCCACGCCGGCGCCAAGACGCCCGACCTGGCGACGCTCGCCGTGTTCGACGTGACGGAATTCCCGCTCGTCGTCGTGCGCAACGACGCGATCGCATCCACCGGCTACGCGCAGCGCTGGCTCGACGACATGCACGTGCTGATGCGGCACGGCGCGCCGTTTGTCATGATCTTTCCGCCGGCCCGCCCGGACGAAGCGCACGACGACCGCAAGGAACGCGGCATGTGGCTCAAGCAGAACCGCACCGCGCTCGCCGCGGTCTGCCGTGCGCTCATCACGATCGAACCGGACCCCGCCGAGCGTGAAGCGGCCCTCGCGAACGCGTCCGGCATCGAAAAGGCGTTCGGCATTCCGTTCGACGTGACGGCTTCGCTCGACGACGCGAAGCAGGCAGGCCGGCGACGTCTGACTGAGGCGGTCTAGCGCGGCCCGTTCGCGCGCAACGTCTCGAACCGGTTGCGCAAGTCCGCCTGAATGCAGATTCCAACTAAACGAACGGGGTGGCTTGTATGTATGGACTGGATTGTCTGAAATGGTTGGTACCCGGCGACACGGACGCGTCATGGCAGCGAATGACCGACGCGGCCGCCGGGATGGGGTTCGACAAGGTCGTGCTGATCGTGTTGCCGTTTACCGGCGCGTCGTTCGATCTCGCGCGCAAATGGAGCAGCGGCGTGCCCGGCTGGACGGCGCTGTACCGGCAACGCCAGTTCGACCGCGTCGACCCGATGCTGCGGCATTGCTTCCGTTCGGCACTGCCGCTCGTCTGGGACGACGCATTGTTCGCGCTGCCGGAGCAGCGCCCGTGTTACGAAGCGGCGGCCGCGTACGGCATGCGCAGCGGCGTCGTGCTGCCGGTGCGCGGCGCGAAGGGGGAGGTCGGCATGCTGTTGTGCGCGAGCACGGACGAGCTCGCCGCCACGCGCGAGCACTGCGACCGCCATCTCGCGGCGCTGACGCTGCTGCGCGATGTTGCATGCGAAGCGATCGCCGGCACGCGCTGCCATGCACCGCCCGACAGCGTGCCGCGGCTCAGCCGCCGGGAAGTCGAATGCCTGCGCTGGCACGCGGCCGGCAAGACGTCGTGGGAGATCGGCCATATCCTGAACGTGACCGAGTCATGCATCAATTTCCACTTCATGAACATCCGCCGCAAGTTCAACGTGTCACGTCGGCACGAAGCCGTGCTGCGTGCGGTCGAGTGGGGGCTGATCAGCATCTCCGACGTGACGGTGCCGACCTGATGCCGGCGCATCGTCGAGCCAGCGGTCGAGAAACGCGCTGAGCCACGCGGCCGTCGCGCGGTCGTGCCGCCGGCCTTCGTGCGCCTGCGTCGCGAGATCCTGCGCACCGGGCGCCGACAGCTTGTGCGCGGCGGCCGTACTCCAGCGCCGCATCATCGGATAGCTCACTTCCGGATGGAACTGGACGCCATACGCGTGCGGCCCGTAGCGAACGGCCTGGTTCTCGAAGTGCTCGCCGGTCGCGAGGATCTCGAGCCCGGCAACACGCTCGAAGCCCTCGCGATGCCATTGGTAGACGTGCGACGGCCACGACCCGAGCCGCCGGCCGGCGGGCGTCGCGGCAATCGGCCAATAGCCGATTTCCGCGCGCCCGTCACGATGCGCGCTCACACGGCCGCCCAGGTGACGGATCATCATCTGCGCACCGAGGCAGACACCGAGGAAGGGCGCAGACTCACGCAGCGGCACGCCGATCCAGTCGATTTCGTCCTGAATCCAGCGATCGCCGTCGTTGGCGCTCATCGGGCCGCCGAACACCACGGCGCCCGCATGGTCGGCCAGCGTCGCCGGCAGCGGATCGCCGAGCGGTGGACGGCGAATGTCGAGCGGATGGCCGCGGGCGGCCAGCAGCCGGCCGATCCGGCCAGGGCTCGACTGTTCGCGATGCAGGACGATCAGGATCGGACGAAGGGCGGAGTGCGTCATGTCGTGTCGGGAGGGTCGATAGGGGCGTGAGTTCGGGAGGTCGTGACGGTCGTCATGCAGGCAGTCAGCCCGGCTGGCCGCGCAACGCGTCGAACGACACCATCACCTGTTCGCGATAGGCGGGCCGCCGGCACAGGCGGTCGTACCAGGCCTCGACGTGCGGCAACGGCGGCCGCTCGACGTCGAGCGCGAAATAGCGGAACAGCGTCGCGCCGGCCGGAATGTCGGCCAGGCCCGGCGTCGCACCGCCAAGGAAAGGCTGGGTCGACAGCAGCCGGTCGAGCAGCTGGAAATGCGTTGCGCTGCGCGCGGCCTTGTCGCGCACCAGCGCATCGTCGCGCCGCTCCGATGGCGTTCGTACGAGTGCCCAGAACAGCCCGGTCATCACGTCGGGTTCGAGCGAGGTCTGCGACCAGTCCATCCAGCGCTCCGCACGCGAACGGGCGAACGCGTCGCGGCACCAGAACGGATTGTTCGGCACGCGCGCGGCGAGATAGCGCAGGATCGTGTGCGACTCCCACACGACGTCGCCATCCCAGTCGATCACCGGAATCCGGCAGGTCGGGTTCAGCGCCGCGAACGCGGGCGTCTGCAGCGAGCCGTGTTCGCCGCCCGCCGCGATGTGCCGGTACGGCACGCCCAGCTCACCGATCAGCCACAACACCTTCTGCACGTTGAACGACGTGCGGCGGCCCCAGACGGTCAGCATCGCACGGCATCCTCGCAAGCGGCGGCCTGCTGCGCGCATGCCGCATAGCGATCGAGACCGGCTGCAAGATCGGCGATCAGATCGTCCGGGTCCTCGAGACCGACATGCAGGCGCACGCCGCGGCTGTCGGCCGGCCAGCGTGCCGCGAGGCCGTGCGCGTCCAGCTCGAACGGCAACGCGAGGCTCTCGTAGCCGCCCCACGAATAGCCGAGCCCGAACAGCGCGAGGTGGTCGAGAAACGCTTCGACCGCGCGCGGCGGCGCCGGCTGCAGCACGATCGAGAACAGCCCCGACGCACCACGAAAATCGCGGCGCCACAGCGCATGTCCGTCGTCGCCGGGCAGGGCCGGATACAGCACGCGCTGCACTTCGGGGCGCGCCGCAAGCCAGGTCGCGACCGCAAGCGCATTGCGCTGGTGCTGCCGCAACCGCACGCCGAGCGTGCGCAACCCGCGCAGAGCGAGATAGACGTCGTCGGGGCCGGCGCACAGTCCGAGATCGCCATGCAGTTGCTTCAACGCGGGCCACGCGCGTTCGCTGGCCGATACGGTGCCGAGCATCGCATCGGAATGCCCGACCAGATACTTGGTGCCGGCCTGGATCGACAGGTCGATGCCGAACGCATGCGGCTGGAAGAAGAGCGGCGTGGCCCAGCTGTTGTCCGCGATCACCAGCGCGCCGTGCGCCTGCGCGAGCCCAACGAGCGCGGGGATATCGTGCATGTCGAACGTGTAGGAGCCCGGCACTTCGATGTACAGCGCGCGCGTGTTCGCACGGAATGCGGCCGCGACGGGCGTGCTGCCGTCGTACCAGGTCGTCTCGACGCCGAGCCGCGCGAGCACGCCTTCGCACGCATGGCGCACCGGGCCGTAGACCGATGCGGTCATCAGCAGGTGATCGCCGGGCTTCAGGCAGGACAGCAGCGCGAGCGTGCACGCGGACAACCCCGACGGACACAGCACCGCGCCGGCGCCGCCTTCGAGGCTCGTCACCGCGCGTTCGAGCGCGTCGGTCGTCGGCGTGCCGCGGCGGCCGTAGATATACGGCTGCGTGCGGTTCAGCAGATCGGACACCGTCGGGCTGAGCACGGTCGACGCGTGATAGACGGGCGGATTGACGAAGCCGTGCCAGGCCGCGCTGTCGCGGCCTGCGTGCATGAGCCGCGTGTCTTCGTGCATCCGGCCGTCGATTCGGTCATGCAGGGTGTCGCCTTGCGACGGGGGTGCGGCGGACTTCAAGGCCATAGCGCACACCGTTCCCAGCGCTGTTCGGCACGACGGTACGCCTGCCGCGCGAAGCGGCGCGCGCTGTCGGCACGCCAGAATTCGGCTTCGTCCGGCGCGAGCGTGTACAGGTGCCAGTCGTCCGACACGAGGGCCGGGTCGGCGGCCAGCCGCGCGAGCTGCGCGTCGATCGCGCGCGTCAGGTCGGCGGGATCGTCGAGCCGTTCGCTTTGCCGGCCGGCCAGGATGCTTGCGCGCGAGCGCTCGGGGCGGCCCGCGAAATCCGCACGGCCTTCGGCGGATGGCAGCCGCTCGACCGGGCCGCTCAGGCGGACCTGGCTCGCGATCGCCGGCCAATAGAACGTCAGCGCGGCGAACGGCTGGCTTTCGATCTGGCGCCCCTTGGGGCTGCGCGTGCTCGCCGCGAAATGCCAGCCGCGCACATCGACGTTCAGCAGTACGACGGAACGCGCGTCGGGCCGCCCGTCCGGGCGAACCGTCGACAGCGTCATCACCTGCGGTTCGACGGCGCCCGCGGCAACGGCTTCGTCGAGCCAGCGTTCGAATTGCGCTTGCGGCGTGTCGGGCCAGTCCTCGGCCGGAACGTGCGGCGCCGCATGCGCGAGGGTTTTCAGCGCCTTCAGGCGCGTGGCGATCGTATCCATGGCGGGCCTCAGGCGATGCCGAATTGCGTCGCGCGGGCGATCAGCCGATGCGCGGCGAGATAGTCGGGGACTTCCGCGAGGAAACCGTCGACGACGGCCGCGGCCACGCGGCGGCCACCGGAGGCGCGCCGTGCGGTGTCGAACGCGTCGATCACGCGACGGGCGAGGGCGACTTCATCGGCCGTCGGCGTCAGCACGCGATTCACGACCGGCACGAACTGCCCGTTGACGATCGCCTTGGCCTGATAGCCCAGGCCGCGCGACACGCGCATGTCGAGCTCCGCGCCTTCGTTGTCGGCATAGCTGTACGGGCAGTCGATCGCGGTGACGCCGACCGCCGCGCACTCCACACGAAAACGCGAACGCACATAGTCGAGCTCGCGGCCCGCACGGGTGCGCTCGGCGCCCATGTCGGCCACCATATCCTCGGTCGCGACCAGCACGGCCGACACGCGCGGGCTCGAACGCGCGATCGCCATCGTGTTCACGAGGCCGAGCGTCGTCTCGATGTTCGGCACCAGCTCCGTCGAGCCGGGCGCGATGTCGTATTCGCGCTCGAAACGCGTGACCGCCTCGTCGAGTGCGACGACCTGCTCGGGTGTCGCAACGTACGACATCATCACGATGTCCGGCCGGCCGCGCATCGCGGCGCGCAAGTCGTCGATGCCGCCCGCATCGAGCGGGTTCACGCGCACGGATGCGAGGATGCCGGCATCGCGCCAGCCCGCGAGCACGCGCTCGCTGAGTTCGCGCGCGGCCGGACGCCGGTCGGGCGGCGTAAAGGTTTCGAGTTCCTGGATCAAGACGTCAGCGCCGCTGGCGGCGCCTTCAACGAGCGCATCGTGATCGGCGCCGGCGAGGAACAGCCAGGAGCGGCGCAGGCGGGAAGGGCGTCGGTGGGTCGTTGTCATGCGTGGATTCCTGTAGGGCGCGTGGTACGCGTATCGATGGCGCGAGCGTTCAGCCGGCGCGCATCATCTGGTTGAAGATGTTCTTGCGATGCATTTCCTCGGTGCCGCCGACGCTCATGAAGCCCAGCGCGTCCGACGCGAATGCGGCCACCGGCCCGGCCTGGTAGCCGAGGCTGCCGTACAGCCGCACGAGGCCGAGCGCGCCGTCGACGAGATCCTGCGCACCGACCAGCTTCGCGATCGAGCAGGTCATCAGCGCTTGCGGGTGATCCGTCAGCAACTGCGCGAGCGCGCCGCGCGCGAGCCACGTGCCGCGCTCGATGCCGATCTGCAGGTCGACGAGACGGCGCTGCACGTACTGGTGCGCATCGATCGTGCTGTCGAAGCTGCGGCGCTCGCGGCAATAGCCGATCGCGTCGCGCAGATACGGCGCCGTCACCTGCGCGGCGACGAGGCCGTAGTAGAGGCGGCCGAGCGAAATGATGTCGATCAGGTTGCCGAGCCCGGCGCCCGGTTCGCCCAGCAACTGGCCGCGCGTGATCGGGCAATCGTCGAAGTGCAGCGCGCCGGTCGGCAGATCGTCGAGGCCGAGCTTGCGGTCGGGTTCGGCGACCGTCATGCCCGGCTGGTCGCGATCGACGATCACGAGCGCGGTGTTGCGTCGGCCAAGTGTCTCGATGCGCGTGACGACGAGGATGAAACGGGCAAGCGGCGCGTGCGCAATGTTGAATTTGCTGCCGGTCAGCCGGTAGCCGTCGCCGTGCTCGACGAGCTTCGTCGCAATGCTGCGCACGTCGGTGCCGGTACCCGGTTCGGCGATCGCCGTCGCGCTCAGTTCGCCGCGCAGGATCGCGCCGAAATAGCGGTCCTGCTGGGTCGCGGTACCGTAACGTTCGAGCGCGCGCACCATGCCGGCCTGCGCAATCACCGACAGCAGCAGCGCCGGGCGGCGGATCGACGATGCGAGCCCCTCCAGCGCCGCGGAAAAGTGCCACCAGCCGTGACCGTCGCCGCCGTACGTCTCCGGCACGATCATGTCCCACAGTCCTTCCTGGCCCAGCCGGGTCCAGCCGGCTTCATCGAATCCTGCCGGCGCGCGAGCGTCGCGCTCCGCGGCGGCGATCTCCGTGCCGATGTCGCGAAAGCGCGCGAGCGTCGCATGCTGTTCCTGCGTCCAGTCAAATGGCATCTGTCGTGTCTCCGGTCGAAGCGGCGCGGCCTTGAACGGCGCGCCAGCGATGCCGACAAGAGTACGGGGGCACGGACGGGGGAGGTACTGGCAGTAGTGGTAGTTGCCGGGCGGGGTGGTACGGCGGGGGTGGGGGGTATGGATGCGCGTCGGGTGCGTTCGATTGCACGCTTCGCGCGTCGCTCGGGTTCAGGCCGTCACGGGAGCCTGGGCCGGCGTTCGTGACGCACCTGCAAGTCGCTCTGGCTATTCGAAGTCAGTCGCACCGGATGCGGGCAACCGACGTCAATTCCTCACGAAATCTCGTCACGATCGCGCGTCGGGGCAATGGCACATGCTGCATTGAAGCGCTGCTCGTTCACGATTGTCGGGCCAGCTTCCGAAACGTCAGGCATGGACGACCTTCGCTGCCGTGACGGTCACTTCGACCAGCCATCCAGGCTCGACCAGGCGCACCACCTCCGCACGCGTGCGGGTGGGTAAAGTAGTCGCGATGGGACGATCCCGTTCTCGCAATCAACGAGACGCGGGCAGTGCGGTGGCATCCCAGTCGATCCGATACGCGTGATCGGAAGCCAGCCGCTTTGCCGGATTGAAAACCGTCTTCAGCGCGACAGGCATGACGAAGTGCATCAGCGCCTTGGCCAACGGTCCCATTGCCTTTCGCGTGTTGGTCCTGGCCGCAGCCGCCGCGATCGCTTCGACACGCGCGCGACGCAACTGCTCGTAGCGTGCGAATGCCAGAGCGGGCGCCGGAATATCGCGCAGACAACGTGCAAGCTGAATCGCACTTTCAATGGCGAGCGACGCCCCCTGGCCGGAACTCGACGACGGCGCATGTACGGCGTCGCCGACCAGCACCATGCGGTTGCTATGCCAGCGCGGAACAGGCGGCATCATCTCGCTGGCAATGGGCGCGAATAGCTGATCAGGGTCGGTGTTTCGGAGCAGCGTTTGCGCGGGATAGTCATCCCCGTATAGCTCGCGCAGTTGCGCGAGCCACTGCACCGCCGGAATCTCGCGTACGACCTCCATCGACGCAGGCATCGCATACGGCAGATTGCCGAACCAGCAGATACCGCGATCCGGATCCGCCCAGTAGCCGAGAAATGCATGCTTGCCGAACACGAAGGTCATCGTGTCGACGGGAATGCGCAGCGTATCGAGCGGCACCAGCGCGCCGAAACCCAGGGTGCCCGCATAGCGGGGCGCCGGCGCGCCGGGATCGATCAGGCCACGCACCGTGGAGCGGATACCGTCAGCGCCGATCAGGATGTCGCCGCCCGCGTGGCTGCCATCTTCGAACGACGCGAGAACACCATCGGCCGTCTCGCTCGCGCTCACGAGCCGCTTGCCGTGCACAACCGGAATGTTCGCCTCCACCACGGCATCGCGCAGCACCCGGTACAGATCGGAGCGATACACGACGCGGCTCGGCTGCATGCCTTCCAGACCCTCGAACCGGGTCAGCACCTTGCCTCGGTCATCCGCCATTGCCATCCGGGCAATTGGCTGGCTCACCACACGAAGCGCGGCGTCCACGCCGACGATCTTCAGTGCCTCGAGCCCGTTGGGCGAAACCATCAGGCTTGCCCCGATGCCGTCCGCGGGCGCCGCATACGACTCGTAGATGGTCGAGCGGATACCGGCCCTGGCCAGCGCCAGCGCGACAACGGGGCCCGCGATGCCGCCGCCGGCAATCAAAGCATGCTGCACCTTCGCCATTTCGACCACCTCATAATCATATTATGACTACAGTATAGTCAAAGTATGACTATGGAAGCAAGCCATGCCATTCTTCGATACCAGGATCCGCAATTGAAACCCCGCTCGAGGCAACCTTCTCCGCTCGCGATGGTGATTCTCGGCTTTGTGCTGGAGGCCCCGTCGCACGCGTACCGCATGCACGAACTCATCCGGCAGCGCGGCAAAGACAACGTGGTCAACGTCGCGCAACGCAACAGCGTCTACCAGACCCTTTCCCAGCTGAAGACGGCCGAACTCATCCGCGTTCGCGAGACGGCGCAAGGGGAAGGGCGTCCCGAGCGGGTGGTCTACGAGATCACGCCGCTGGGCAGGAAGACGTTCTACGCATGGCTGGAAGCGATGCTCGGCGAGCCTCGACGGGAATTCAACGAGTTCCCGGCCGCGCTCGCGACGATCATGGCGCTGACACCCGAGGTCGTGCGTACGCAGCTTCAGCAGCGCAGCGAAACGCTGAAGCAGCAATTGAGCGAGTCGGTGTCGACCTTCAGGACGTGGCAAGACAAGGGGTTGCCGCGCCTCGTCATGCTGGACGACGAGTACAAGCAGGTGCTGCTGAACGCCGAGATCCAATGGCTGGATGGATTGATCTCGGAGCTCGAGTCGGGCGCGATGACCTGGAACGAGAAATATCTGCGCGAGCTGGCGGCGCAGTTCGGATAGTTCGTCGCGGGGTTTGCGGCTGGCTTTCTGCGGTTGGTCCGCCGATGTCAAGCATCAAGGCAATTGATCGAATCGAGGTCGTCTGGACCTCGCGTGCGCTCGGCGTTGAGTTTGGCGAAATCCGTAGAGGGTCGTGCATCCGGCGTCGGGCCGATTCCGTTGCCGCCGTTGAAGCCTCCGGCGCCGGACACCCGGCGGCCGGCCAGCTTACGCGGCACGAAAGCGGACATTTCAATCTAGCCACCACAACACAATGTCCCCGCTAAGTTCAATTGTCGGGCTTCCCGCTAAATTGAAATGTCGCGGTGTTTGGGTTTTGCCTTGTCTTTGTTTATGGGGTTGGGGTGGGGCGGCGAAGCCGCCCCCCGGCCCCTGATTCCTTCAACACTGACTTCAAGAATGGCTTGATTCAGGTCGGCAAGCTCAATGGCGCGCTGCTTCTTCAGCCCGATGAGGGCCTTCTTTGCCTGGACCTCGGCACCGCAATGGGTGCGCGACGGTGAGTCGGAAGCGCGGCGATCGTCACGCATATTCTGGATGCGCCGTGCGACTTCCAGTGCGCTGGACAGCCGCTTGTTCTCGACCTCAGCGCCTTGATCGATGCGCGTGATGCGATCGTATTGCTGGCATGACAGCACCGCGCCGTTGGCCTGTACCTCGATCATCCCGTCCGGATATTCGACGACCTCGACGTATTCGTGCACGAGGCTCCGATTGGCCGCCGAATCGGCGAGCAGGTACATCACGCGGTCGTACTGCACTGTCAACGCGTTGGATACCTTGCGCGACACGCGATACGACAGTATTTGCCTCAGATCCTCATCAGCACGCAGTGGCCGGTGTGCGTCGTGATCGCTTTTCGGCGGTTTGCCGAAGCGACGGTTAAAGTCTGCGATGAAGGAGGGCGCATACGCATTGGCAGCCTCCCGTGTGCTGATTCCGCGCAGTCTAAGCTCTTTGACGAGCCGGTCCTGCAACGTCAGATTGGCCCGTTCCACACGCCCCTTGGCCTGACTTGAGTTGGCACAGAACGCGTCGACATTGAGCTCGTACAGTGCTCGGCCAAACTGCGTGACGCCTTTGCCCGCGGTCTCCGAACGCTTCTTAACGTAAAAGACGCTGGCCTTGTCGCTATAGAACGCGATCGGCTTGCCGTGCGAATCCAGATACTTCGACAGCGCCTCAAAATAGCTGAACGTCGATTCGGTCGCCGTGAAATGCAGCGCCATTAACCGTCCGGTTGCATCGTCGATGAACACCAACAGCGTGCAAGCTGGCGCACGGTCCTCGAACCAACGGTGGTCACTACCGTCGATCTGAATCAACTCCCCGAGGCATGCACGGCGGTTGCGCGGTTGGTAGACCTTCGGGGGGCGTTGTTTGCGTGGAATCCAGAGGCCGGAAGCCCTCATCAGCGTACGAACCGTTTCAACAGCTAGGTCAATGCCGTGACATTCGCGCAGCTTCTCGCAGGCCAGCGTCGGCCCAAAATCCGCGTAGCGCTCGCGGATCAATGCCAGCGCCCGTTGCGCCTTGCCAGCCGGCAACTGATGATTGCTGGGGCGCCCACGCTTGCCTGACACCAATCCGGCCACGCCGGCCGCGCGATAGCGCAATACCAGACGCTCAATCTGCCGCACGCTCAAAACCAATCGTTCGGCCGCCTGGCCGGGCTTGAGCCGACACTCGGCTACCGCCTCGATGACCTTCAGCCGATCCACTTCGCGCATCGTCATGGTGATCGTCCCAGTCGCGTTCATCGCCGGCGCTCCCAAGGGTGCAGACGATCAACCTACAGGCCAAAACACGACATTTTTATTTAGCGGAAACGCGACATCTGAACTTGGGACCTACACACAAACCGCCGATAATGATAATTATGTCAAATTAGATATTTCAGCTGCAATCCCCGCGGCAAGCAGCCCTCAACCGGCCACTGCCGCACTTTTGAACGCCTCCGAAACGCTCAGGCAACCGGATTCATCCACTCGGTCAGCCCTTCGCGCGCATTCAATTCCAGAAATGTCGGCATCGCACGAAGCTCGTGGATATAGCGCCCCAGATTCGCCCACGTCGTCGCCGGGCGCGGCATGTTACGCGTCCAGCGCATGAGCATCACCGCCAGGAAATCGACCGTGCTCAACCGATCGTTGATCAGGTACGAACGACCGTCGGACAGCAGATTGTCGAGATGCGTCATCGACTCCTCGACTTGCCCCCGCGAAAACGCCTTCACCATCTCGGCACATCGCGGATCGCCATCCGTCTCCGCATAAAACCAGTTTCGCATCGCCGGCAAGACGGAATTGGCAAGATAGATCATCATCTCGAACCACGCGACACGTTCAGGCGAGCCCGGCTCAGGAGCCAGACCCGACGCAGGATGACGCTCGGCGAGCAGCATCAACAAGGCTGCCGATTCGGTCCGCGGCACGCCGTCGACGACCAGCGTCGGCACCCGGCCGGCCGGATTCAGCCGCAGATACTCCGGCGTATGCTGCGCACCCGAATCGATATCGACGAGGCGCGTTTCGAACGGCACGCCGAGTTCGATCAACATCCAGTGCACGGCCATGCTTGCCGCACCCGGCGAGTAATACAAAACGTAGGACATAGTCTGAGTCCGTCTCCTTGAATTGAATCATCCACTAGTCGTCTGCACGACGACCGCAATCGATCAACATCAACGCCACGCACGATAATCAGCTGGCGAAGCTGCATTACTCCCTCACCGCTTCCGCTTGCCGATCATCCCGCTTCGCCACCGCCACCCGCCGACCGCGTCGCCCGACCGACGCCACGACCCGAAACGCCACCGGCGCGAACACGAGCCCGAACACCGTCGCCGCCAGCACGCCTCCGAACGCGCCCGTGCCGATCGACCGCCGGCTTTCCGCCCCCGCGCCCGTCGCCAGCACGAGCGGCACGACGCCCAGCAAGAACGCCATCGACGTCATCACGATCGGCCGGAATCGCGCAGCGGCCGCGTCGACCACCGCCTGCCGCAGCGGCACGCCGTGCCCGGCCAGGTCGCGCGCGTACTGAACGATCAGGATCGCGTTCTTCGCCGCCAGCCCGACCACGGTGATCATCCCGACCTTGAAATATACGTCGTTCGGCATGCCGCGCGCGAGCGCCGCCGCGATCGCGCCGATCATGCCGAGCGGCACGATCGTCAGCACGGACAACGGAATCGTCCAGCTTTCGTACAGCGCAGCCAGCGCCATGAAAACCGCGAGCACCGACAACCCGACGAGCAGCGGCGTCTGCCGCGCGGCGACCTGCTCCTCGCGCGCCGCATCGACCCAGTCGAAGCCGATCCCGGCCGGCAGCGCACCGGCAAGCCGCTCCATCTCCGCCATCGCCGCGCCCGAACTCGTGCCGGTCGCCGCCCGGCCGCTGATGTCGAGCGACGGATAGCCGTTGTAGCGGTTCAGCATTACCGGCCCGATCGTCCAGTGCGGCGCGGCGATGGCCGACAGCGGCACCATGTCGCCGGTACGGTTCGGCACGGTCAGCGCCATCAGTTGCGTATCGGTCGCGCGTGCGACCGGATCGGCCTCGATGATCACCCGCCGCATCCGGCCCGACGCCGGGAAGTCGTTGACGTAGTTCGAGCCGAACGTGCCGCCCAGGAGCCCCGCGATCCGCTCGAACGGTACGCCGAGCGCATACGCCTTCGCGCGATCGACATCGAGCTCGATACGCGGTGCGTCCGGCAGGTCCTCGAAATGCACGGCGGAGAGCAACGGATCTGCCTTCGCGCGCTCGGCAAGCTGCTCGCGGGCCGCCTTCAGCGCGTCGAGCCCGACCCCGCCGCGATCCTCGAGCCGGAACGTGAAGCCGTCCGAATGCCCGATGCCGCGCACCGAAGGCGGCAGCGCCGCCTCGACGTCGCCGTCGAGGATCGCGCCGAACCGCCCGTTGAGCCGGTCGCGCAACGCCATCGCGTCGACGTCGCGCTTCGCCCAGTCCTTCAATTCCACGAACGCCATCCCGACGTTCTGCCCGCTGCCCACGAAACTCCAGCCGATCACGCTCGTCACGTTCGCAATCGCCGGCTCCCCATGCAGGATGGCCTCCACACGCTCGACGACCGCAAGCGTGCGCGCCTGCGTGGCGCCGGCCGGCAACTGGATCATCACCTGTAGCTGCCCCTGGTCCTCGGTGGGCAGGAAGCCGCCCGGCATCATCCAGTACAGCAGCCCGCATCCGATCACGAGCGCGACATAGACGGCCACGACCATGCCGGTGCGGCGCACGGCAAACACGGCGAGACGGCGATAACCGGTTTCGGCGCGCGCGAAGGCTGCACCGAACCGGTCGGCCAGACGCGCGCCGATGCCGCGTCGTCGCGCACGGCCGGTGCCGCCCTCGTGTCCCGCGACCGGCTTCAGCAGGTTCGCGCACAACGCGGGCGTGAGCGACAGCGCCATGAACGACGACACCAGCATCGACGCGATCATCGCGACCGCGAATTGCCGGTAGATGCCGCCGACGCTGCCCGGGAAAAACGCCATCGGCACGAATACGGCCGTCAGCACCGCGGTCACGCCGACGATCGCCCCGCCGATCCGCTTCATGGCCCGGCGCGTGGCGTCGCGCGGCGACACGCCCTCCTCCATCACGCGGTGCACGCTCTCGACGACGACGATCGCATCGTCGACCAGGATGCCGATCGCCAGCACGAGGCCGAACATCGTGAACACGTTGATCGACAGCCCGAACGCCCACATCGCGACGAACGCGCCCATCAGCGTGACCGGAATCACGACGGTCGGCACCAGCGTGTAGCGCAGGTCGCGCAGGAACAGCCACATCACGCAGAACACCAGCACGACGGCCTCGACGAGCGTCAGCACGACTTCATGAATCGCGATCTTGACGAAGTGCGCGCCGTCGAACGGAATCTCGACCGCCACGCCTGGCGGCAATGTCCGCGACAGCTCGGCAAGCCGTGCGCGAATCGCATTCGACGTTTCGAGCGCATTGCCGCGCGGGCCGAGCTGGATGCCGACCGTCGCGGCCGGCCGGCCGTTCAGCCGCGAATAGAACGAATAGTCGTCGCGGCCGATCTCGACGCGCGCGACATCGGCCACGCTCACCACCGAGCCGTCCTGTTTCGACTTCAGCACGATCCGGCCGAACTCTTCCGGCGACGTCAGCTGCCCCTTGACCACGACCGTCGCGGTGAGCTGCTGGCCGCGCACGAACGGCGCGTCGCCGATCGCGCCGGCCGTGACCGTCGCGTTCTGTGCGCTGATCGCTGTAATCACGTCGTCGGCGCCGAGATCGTATTCGCGCAGCTTGACCGGATCGAGCCAGACCCGCAGCGCCTCGTCGGCATCCCACAGCTCGGCCGCGCCCACCCCCGGCGCACGCTTCAGCTCGCGCAGCACGTAGCGGTTCAGGTAGTCGCCGAGCTGCGCGGAATCGCGCGTGCCGTCGGTCGACGTCAGCGTGACGAGCATCAGGAACGTGTTCGCCGCCTTGAACACGCCGATCCCCTGCTGGACGACCTGCTGCGGCAGCCGCGGCTCGACCTGCTTCAAGCGGTTGTTGACGTCGACGAGCGCGATGTCCGGATCCGTGCTCGGCGAAAACGTCACGTCGATCTCGAGGTTGCCGTGGCCGTCGCTGCTGGTCTCGTAGTACAGCAGCCCGTCGGCGCCATCGAGGCTCTCCTCGATGATGCTGCCGACGTCGGCATCGACCGTCTCGGTCGACGCACCCGGATAGGACGCGGTGATCACGACCCGCGGCGGCGCCAGGCGCGGATACTGCGCGATCGGCAACTGCGGAATGGCCAGCACGCCCGCGACGACGATCGCGAGCGCGACGATCCACGCAAAGACGGGACGGTCGATAAAGAATGACGGCATCGGCGCGTGTCGGCGAGCGCGCTACAGCGTGAGCTCGAACGAACGCGCGAGCAGCCCCGGCAGCTGCGCGCCTCCGGTGGCGCGCTCGCCGTAAGTATCGTCGTTCGCGAGCAGCGCCGGTGCCGCGCCGAGTTGCTCGAGCTCCGATCCGAACAGCCGGTAGAAGCTGTCGTCGAACCGCATCGCGTCGATCGGTGCGACGATCCGCCCGCCTTCGACCCAGAACGTCGCGAACCGCGTCATCCCCGTCATCCGGCACGCGATCGGGTCCGAGAAGTTCAGGTACCAGAGGTTGCCGACGTAGAGCCCCGTGTCGAGCGCGGCCAGCACGTCGGCCTCGGCGAGCATACCGCCCGCGATCGTCAGCGACTGCGGCGATTCGCCGTTGTCCGCGCCGTTCGGCGTGCCTCCCTGCTCGCGCGCGGTGCGTGCACAGACGAGCTGCCCGGCGCCCCGCCCTTCGACGACGAGCGGCACGCTGTCACGCCGGTAGCCGTCCGCGTTGAACGCCGGTGCGATACCCAGCGAGAAATCCTCGGTGATCGACACGCGCGGATCGAGCGCAACCTCGCCCGCGTACAGACGATGCAGCGGGCTGCGGGCGCTCGCCAGCGCACGCGCCGAAAAACCGCTCCAGCCGAGCAGGCTCGTCATCTCGTGGACGGCATCCGGCGCGAAATACGCGCGGTAGCGCCCGGGCGCAAGCGCCTTCGGCGTGCGGCCGAGCACGGGCAGCCGCGCGGCGGCCGCGTCGACCTTGGCCGCGAACGCGGCATCGCTCCAATCGTCGCCCGCATAGACGGTCTTGATCGCGCGGCCGCTCGGGTCGTACAGCGACCAGCTGAAGTTGAAATTCTCGACCTCGTACCAGCCGCGGCTGCCGGTCGACGACGCGAAGCCGCGCGCCAGCGTGCCGCCCGCGTAGAAGCCGACGAAGTCGAGCCCGCGCGCGCATTCGGCCACGATTCGCGCGAGCCCGTCCGCGTTCGGCAGGCGCCCGGTGCGACGCGTTTCCTGCAGCCACGACGAGGTATCGAACAGCAGGTGCGGATCGTCCTGCGCATCGCGCAGGCCGTCGCGCAGCACGGCGACCGCGTCCGCCAGTTCGCGCAGGTCGGCCGCCGCATCGCCGCAGACGGTCAGCGCCGAGTGCGCCTGTCGCGCCCCGTCGACGAGCCGCACGGACAACCGCCCTTGCGTGACGCGCCCGGTCTGGCGAATCCTGCCGCCATTGAAACGGATGAAGTCGGACGTTTCGCCGGAGAAGCCGAGCAGCACGGTTTCGGTCGGCGTCGTCAACCGTTGCGCGTCGTCGGCGAGCCGGGTGAAATGCGCGTGCCAGTCGATTCCGGCCTGGCGTGCCATCGGATCGAATCCCGTCATCACGCGCCTCCGAATACGTCGACGCCGGCGAACACGCAGGCCGGCGCGGCGTGGCCGACACGGATGATCTGCGCCGGCTCGCCCTTCCCGCAGTACGGCGTGCCGTAAATGCCGAACGTGCTCGCATCGCCGACCGCGCGCAGGCTGCGCCAGAACTGGGCGGAGATGCCGCGGTAGTTCGGGCGCTTGACGACCTGCGTGAGCCGGCCGTTCTCGATCAGCTGCCCGAATTCGCAGCCGAACTGGAATTTGTTGCGGTGGTCGTCGATCGACCAGGACGTGTTGGTGCGCATCAGGATCCCGTGCTCGGTGCCCGCGATCAGCGCATCGAGCGACTGGTCGCCGGGTTCGACGTTCAGGTTCGCCATCCGGTCGATCGGCGCGCGGTTCCAGCTCGACGCGCGCGAGTTGGCCACGCCCGGCAGGCCCGCGCGCTGCTGCGACAGCGCCCCGCCGAGCAGCCGTTCGAGCACGCCGTTGCGAATCAGGTACTGCTTGCGCGCCGGCGTGCCGTCGTCGTCGAACGCGTAGGACGCGGCTTCGGACGTCGGCTCGGGATCGAACGTGACGTTCAGCAGCGGCGAGCCATATTGATAGTGGCCGACCATCTCCGGCTTGACGAAGCTCGATCCGGCGAAGTTGCGCTCGTCGCCGAGAATCCGGTCGAGTTCGAGCGGATGACCGATCGACTCGTGGATCTGCAGCATCATCTGGTCCGGCATCAGCAGCAGGTCGCGCCGGCCGGTCGGGCAGTTGGGCGCGGCGAGCAACTGCAGCGCCTCGTCGGCAACCCGCACGCCGGCGCCGTCGAAGCCGTAGCGCGCCAGCACGTCGATGCCACCCTGCGCCAGCGTGCCCGATTGACCGAGCGAGCGCGTCTGCGTGTCGCCGTCGCCATGGGCGACGGCCTGCAGCTCGGGCATCAGGAAACGGAAACGCTGGTCGATCCGCACACCGTCGCTCGTCACGTAACTCTGCTCGGTGTGCACGATCATCACGCTCGCCGCGCGCTCGACGATGCGCGCGCCGAGGTTCGCCGCCGCGCATTCATGCGCGAGACGCTCGATCCATTCCGCGCGCGACGGCAGTGCCGCGTCGACATCGGGCGACGCATACGTGCCGCTCGCCTGCGGGCGCGCAGCCTGACGATGATCGACCAGCGCCCACGGCG
>NZ_JAAGPB010001166.1:0-693 GCF_017104585.1 Burkholderia sp. Ac-20392 | reverse complement strand
CCATGCACGCAACCGGCGCTGCGCGCGCACCGTGCCGCACGGGCTCGTCGCCACCGCCACGCACGACCACAAGCGCGGCGAGGATGCCCGTGCGCGACTGGCCGTGCTCAGCGAAATACCCGACACGTGGCGCATGGTGTCGCTCGACTGGTCCGCACTCAACCGGCCGCATCGCGGCGGCGCGCATCGCGATCTCGCCTGGGCGCCGGGCCCGGCCGCCGAGGCGATGCTGTACCAGACGCTCGTCGGCTGCTGGCCGCCTGAACTCGCGCCCAACGATGCAGCGGGGCTCGCGGCACTTGCCGAACGCGTCGTGCAATGGCAGACGAAGGCGCTGCGCGAAGCGAAACGGCACACCGACTGGCTCGCGCCCGATACGCGCTACGAGCGCGATTGCGAAGCATTCGTCCGTGCGATCCTGACGCCGCGCGGCGCCGGCGACTTCGCGCACCGGCTGCATGCGTTCGTCGCGCGGATCGCACCGGCCGGCGTCGTCAACAGCCTGACGCAGGCCGTGCTCCGGATGGCGTCGCCCGGCGTGCCCGACCTGTATCAAGGGACCGAATCATGGGATCACTCGCTCGTCGATCCGGACAACCGCCGCGACGCGCCGTTCGCGGCGCTCGCGGCCGAACGGGTCGACGGGCCGGTCGCGTCGTACCTGCCGGCGTGGCCCGATGCACGCGACCGGCA
>NZ_JAAGPB010001165.1:0-614 GCF_017104585.1 Burkholderia sp. Ac-20392 | reverse complement strand
CGTGGCGCAGCGGTGCAGACCGACGCAGTGCGTGATGTGCGGCCAGCCCCGCTGCTGCCGTACCGGCAGCGAGCACACCGCCCCACGCCGACAGCGCGGAGGACAGCGCGAGCAGCGCGCGGGTTGGCGCAGGCAGTGCGGCGCCAAAACCGTCGAAGATCTGGCGAAACGTCGGTACCACCCACACCATCAACGCGGCCGAGATCGCGAGCCCGAACAGGATGACGGCCGCCGGGTAGGCGAGCGCGGCCCGCAGCTTGCGCCACTGCGCGTCGGTGCGCTCGCGGTGCTCCGCGACCCGAGTCAGCACGATGCCAAGCGAGCCGGACGCTTCGCCGATCTCGATCAGCTGGCGATACAGCGTGCCGAACTGGGATGGATAGCGTGCGAGGGCATCGGCGAAGCGCCGTCCGCCGACGATCTCGCGTGCGAGACCTGCGGCGATGCGCGGCAAGCCGTCGTGTGGCCGCGTGCGCGCGAGCATCTCGAGCGACGGCGCGAGCGGCAACCCGGCCTGCAGCAGGCTTGCGAGCTGGCGTGTGAAGCGCGTGACGTCCCGCGCGCCGGCCGGGGGAGATGGGAAGAGCACACGGCGGAACTTCAGTAACCAATTA
>NZ_JAAGPB010001164.1:0-631 GCF_017104585.1 Burkholderia sp. Ac-20392 | reverse complement strand
TCAACGCCTGCCTCGCGTGGCAGGCGTTGACGGGCGAGCCGTACTTGAGTGCATCGTCCGATCTCGACCTCGCGTTTCCGCTGTCGGCGGCCGTATCGCTCGCTGCGCTGCTCGACGGCCTCGCGGAGATCGACGCGCGCGCGCCGATGCGCATCGACGGCGAACTGCTGCGCGACGACGGCGCGGGCGTCAACTGGCGCGAACTCCATGCACGGCAGCCTGAAGTCGCGGTCAAGACCGCGACCACCGTCGAACTGATGCCGGCCGACACATTCATCGGAGGGTCGCGATGAGCGCCTGGGCTGCCTGCCGCGTACCGGCGCCGTCCGAAGCCGAGCGCATCGCCGAACTGGCCGAGCGCAGCCTCGTGCTCGAAATCGAGACCTATCCGAAGCCGGGGCTCGTCAGTCACGTCGACACCGGCAGTCACACCGACATGGATGCGGCGACGTTCGCCCGCAGCGCCGCGGTGCTGCGGCCGTACTTCGCCGAGCTGGCCGATGCGGGCGCACGCGATGCGGACATGGCCGTGCTGCGCAAGATCGGCCTGCGCGCCGAGCACGCGATGCTTGCCGCGACCGGCGGCGTCAATACGCATCGCGGCGCGATCTTCGGGCTCGGGCTGCTGTGT
>NZ_JAAGPB010001163.1:0-795 GCF_017104585.1 Burkholderia sp. Ac-20392 | reverse complement strand
TTCGGTCTCTACTCTATTTTTTTTCTCGTTCTACCGCTCACTCACGTCACTACACCGAGCTATACACTCTTCCCCTACCCGACGCTCATCCGATCTGGCCGGCGCCGGCCGCTCGAGCAGCGGCGCGACGAGCGACAGTGCGTCGGCGAACTGTCCGTTCTGGCACAGCGTCGCGGCGTGTTGAACCGGTGCGGATTCGTCGGAGCCAAAGGTTGTCATGGACGGCTGGGCAAGGCAGCGGGTGGTCGTCGCATCCGGCGGCGCGGCATACGCGGGCCGCGCTGCACCCGGATGGCCGTTTCGGCGCAGATAGCGTCGAGACAGGTTACCGAATCACCCACGTGCGCGATGCGGCGATCTGAGCCCATTCGCCGCGGCTGTTCGAGCGATAGGATGCCCATCGCGGCCCTCGCTACGCACTCAATTACTCGACGAACACCCGCCACAACTGCTCGAACTGCACGAGCTGGAACTGCACGAACTCGACGAACTGCAGCTCGACGACGAGCAACTGCTGTCCGACGCATCGAACGTACTGCCGCTGCCGGCTTTCGCCGCGACGAGCGTCGACATCCGCGACGCGGTCTGCACGGTTTGCGAATACACCGACCATGCGGTGCCGGCCAGCGCGGCCGTGCCGAACAGCGCAGCAGTCCACAGCAATGGGTCCGGATCGTCGCGTTCGCGGTCCTGTACCTGTTGCGCTGGGTGCATATCGGGCGCGGGTGGCGGATTTCGCGCGGCCCGCGGATCGTGCGAGATCCGGCGCGCGAGCAGCGCGGCCCGTCCGGCAGC
>NZ_JAAGPB010001162.1:0-799 GCF_017104585.1 Burkholderia sp. Ac-20392 | reverse complement strand
TTACACGACGCTCTTCGGATCGGCCGCTGATGATCGCGCCGAGCGCGCCGCCGACGAAGGTCGCGGTCATGTAGAGGCTGTTGATGCGGCCCTGTGCTTTCGGATCGGCGGCGAACGCGCGCGTCTGGTTCGCGACCAGGCCAGCCTGCACGCCGATGTCGAGCACGACCACGCCGATCACGAGCAGCGCGAGCGAGCTGCCGGCGCCGGCGAGGATCAGGTAGGACACCGTCACGATCGCAATGCCCAGTCCGATCACGCGCCGTGTGCCGATCCGGTCCGACGCCCGGCCACCGATCGTGGCGGCCAGCGCGCCTGCCGCGCCGATGATGCCGAAGCCGCCGGCCCATGCGCTGCCGAGGTGCCACGGGCCGTCGGCGAGCAGCGCCGCGAGATTGACCCAGAACGCATTGAATGCGGCCCACAGCAGCGCCTGCACGATCATCGATTCGCGGATCGGGCGATGTGCGCGGGCCAGCGTCCAGAGCGACGCAAGCAGCCGGCCATACGACAGCGTGGTGCTCGGCACGCCGCGCGGCAGCAGCCACGCGGCTGCGATCCCCACCGGCACCATGGCGATGGCTTCCACGGCATACACTGCGCGCCACCCGGCGTGCGCGGCGATCAGGCCGCTGACCGCGCGGCCGAGCAGGATGCCGACCATGATGCCCGTGACGACCGCGCCGACATTGCGTCCGCGTTCGCCGGGCGCCGACATCACGGCCGCGAACGGCACCAGTTGCTGGGGCACGCAGCTGACCACGCCGAGCCCGAACGCGGCGCCGATCAGCGCCCAGAC
>NZ_JAAGPB010001161.1:0-801 GCF_017104585.1 Burkholderia sp. Ac-20392 | reverse complement strand
TTACTACGTGTGTTTTATTTCAGCATCCGCGCCCCGCCAAACCATACACCGAGATATACCCTCTTCCCCTACACGACGCTCTGCCGATCTGCGACCCCGCGCCGCACGCGCTGCGGCGTCGCGAGCGCCGTCACGTCGTCGCCGTCGAAGCGCACGACGCCGCGGCGTGGCCGCATCAGCCCGAGGATCAGCTTCATCGTCGTCGACTTCCCGCTCGCGTTGCCGCCGAGCAGGCTCACGATCTGCCCGCGACCGACTTCGAAGTTCACGTCGAAATGCACCTGCACCGGCCCGTAGAACGTGTCGAGGTGTTCGAGTTTCAGCAGCGCGTCGGTCATGGTCGTGTCGGGTCCGGAAGAAATTGCGGTCATGCGGCCGCCTGTGCTGCGCGTTCGGCCGGCGCGCCACCCGCGTGGCGGCGGCCGAGGTACGCCTCGATCACGCGCGGATCGTGCCGCACGTCGCGCGGCGCGCCTTCGGCGATCTTCACGCCGTTGTCGAGCACCATCACGCGATCGGACACGCGCATCACGAGTTCGAGCTTGTGCTCGATCAGCAGGATCGTCAGGCCGCGCGCCTTCAGCGACTGGATCAGTTGCAGCATCTCGGCCGTTTCCGTCTCGTTCATCCCGGCCGTCGGCTCGTCGAGCAGCAGCAGGCGCGGATGCAGCGCGAGCGCGCGGCCGATCTCCACGCGCCGCCGGTTCGCATACGACAGGCTGTGCGCCGGATGATCGATGCGCGGCGTGAGCCGCTCGCCGAACCCGGCGACGATCGCGCGCGCCTTGTCGCGCAGCGCGG
>NZ_JAAGPB010001160.1:0-746 GCF_017104585.1 Burkholderia sp. Ac-20392 | reverse complement strand
GTAGACGTCCCGCCCGGCGGCGGTCGGCTTCAGCGGCTTGCTTTGCCGCTCCAGCAGCGGCATGCCGAGCAGGGTTTCGAGGTTCTGCACGCGCCGCGTCAGGCCGGGCTGCGTCAGGTGGAGCTTCGCGGCCGCGGCGACCATCGACCCGCTGTCGACCACCGCGACGAATGCCTGGAGATCACGCGTATTCAAAACAAACTCGCATAATCATGTTAGAGATATTTCAATTGTCGCATAAACATCCGACACCTACGATGGGTACTCCTTCGACCCATTCGCCAGGCTTCCGATGAACTGCCCTGCCAACCCTTGCCCCGCCGCCGCTCGCCCGCCCGTCAGCGCGTCCGCCGGCTCGCCGCCCGCGCTCAGCACGGGCATGACGGTGTTCTTCGCCGCGACGGTCGGCGTGATCGTGATGGACCTGTTCGCCGCGCAGCCGCTGACGGGCCCGATCAGCACCGACCTGCACCTGCCGCCCGGCCTGACCGGCCTCGTCGCGATGCTGCCGCAACTCGGCTACGCCGCCGGGCTCGTGCTGCTCGTCCCGCTCGTCGACCTGCTCGAGAACCGCCGCCTGATCGTCACGACGCTGGCCGCGTGCGCAGTCGCGCTCGCGTTGCCCGCGTTCACGCGGTCCGGCACCGTATTCCTGCTGGCGACGCTCGTGGCCGGCGCCGCGTCGAGCGTGATCCAGATGCTCGTGCCGATGGCCGCGTCGATGGCACCCGAGGCGCAGCGCGGCC
>NZ_JAAGPB010001159.1:0-575 GCF_017104585.1 Burkholderia sp. Ac-20392 | reverse complement strand
GCCAGCGCAGCGTGCCGCCGCGCAGCACGATCGCCTCCTGCTTCAGCAGCCACGTGCCGAACGTGTCGTTGCCGCCATGGGTGGTCGCCACGCCGACGCCCGCGATGCTCAGCGAGCCGTCGGCCGCGCGCGCGACGACGAGATCGGGCTGGTCGACGATCAGGCTCGACAGCGCGGGTGACAGCCGCAGCAGCGACATCCACGACAGCGCGGCCGTCGCATGCGGCACCGACAGCGCGACCTTGCCATCATGGCCGCGGATCGTCAGGTTCGTGAGTTCGACGCCCGGCTGCATGCCGGACCAGTTCGGGGAAAGCTTGCCGATTGAAAGCTGCGCGTGGAGCTTGTCGGACACCGCGCGTTCGATGCGCGGGCGGAATTCGTCGATGCGGGGCAGCAGGACGTAGCGCAGCCCGAGGAACGCGCCGGAAGCGACGAAGTAGGTGCCGATCCCGACAGCCAGCGTCACCCTGAACACGCGACGCAAGACCGGATGATCGTGCTTCGGAGGTCCCGCTTCGGGCGCAGCTACGGCGGATTCCTGACGGTCGGACATGCGGCGGACGGGCGGCGAA
>NZ_JAAGPB010001158.1:0-660 GCF_017104585.1 Burkholderia sp. Ac-20392 | reverse complement strand
GCCGCCGCGACCTCCTCCACCAGCGCCGCGTTCTGCTGCGTGAGCTGATCCATCTGCGTGACGGCCTGGTTCACCTGCTCGATCCCGACGCTCTGCTCGACCGACGCCGCGGTGATCTCGGACATCGTCTGCACGACGCGCGTGATCGACGACGACACCGTCCGCATCGCCTCGCCGGCGCGCTCGACCAGCTCCGCGCCGCCGTTGATCTGTGCGACCGAATCCTCGATCAGCGCCTTGATCTCCTTCGCCGATTGCGCGCTGCGCTGCGCGAGCGAGCGCACTTCGCCCGCGACGACCGCGAAGCCGCGCCCCTGTTCGCCTGCGCGTGCGGCTTCCACCGCCGCGTTCAACGCCAGGATGTTGGTCTGGAACGCGATGCCGTCGATCACCGAAATGATCTCCGCGATCCGCCCCGAGCTCTGCGCGATGCCGCGCATCCGGTCGATCACGCTGTCGACCACGCCGCCGCCGTGGCTCGTCGCCTCGAGGGCCGCGTCGGCCAGCGCGCTCGCCGCACGCGCGCTGTCGGTGTTCTGCCGGACGGTCGCCGTCAGTTCCTCCATGCTCGCGGCCGTTTCCTCCAGCGACGCGGCCTGCGTGCCGGTACGCGCCGACAGGTCGGCGTTGCCGCCCGCGATTTCGCCCGCGCCGAGGTGG
>NZ_JAAGPB010001157.1:0-620 GCF_017104585.1 Burkholderia sp. Ac-20392 | reverse complement strand
CGCGGCGCCGACGTGCGACGGCCCGCTCGCGAGAAAGCCGGACGCGATCGCCTGCGTGAGCGTGACGCCGGTGCCGATCGCGACACGCGGCGCGAGCACGGTCGGCGTGATGTAGCCGAAGCCGGCGTGCCACGCGACGAGCAGCATGTCCATTGCGGCTTGCGCCGGTGCGTCGGTGCGTGTCGCGCCGGTCAGCACGAGCATGCGTTGCGCCTGGTTTGACGTACCGGCGAGCGATGCGTCGATCGAGTCGTGGCGCGCGGCGAACGGACGGCCTTCGATCGCGGCATGCAGCAGGAACGGCGCGGCGGCTGCGCATAACAGCATCGTGTCGAGATCGGCGTCGCCCGGCGCTTCGCCGTGTACGCGGGGCGTCACGTCGTCGAAGCCGCGCAACAGGCCGGACGCGGCCGCGAACACCGGCGCAACACCCGCAGCGCCGAGATCCGCGGCGACGGATTGCGCGGCCGAGCCTGACGCCAGCGCATCGGCGAATGCCGCGAGCCGCGCGCCGATTACCGCTTCGTGCGCGCGATGTTCGGCGCTGCCAAGCGCGACGTCGAACCACAGGTGCGCGAGCGCGCCTTCGAACGTCGTCGCGCCGATCAGCGCGTTCAGGA
>NZ_JAAGPB010000118.1:0-20315 GCF_017104585.1 Burkholderia sp. Ac-20392 | reverse complement strand
TGCTGACCGGCGCAACCGGCTTCATCGGCAGTACCGTACTGACGGCGCTCGTCAATGCGGGGCTGCTCGACCGCATCGTCTGCGTCGTCCGTGCGCAGAACCGCGGCCACGCCGTCGCGCGGCTGCGCGAAGCGGCGCTGCGCGCGGGGCTGGCGCCGTACTGGGCGTCGCGCCTGACCGATGCGTACGTGATCGTCGGTGCGCTCGGCGAGGTGTGGCAGGGCGCCGACGCGTCGCGCCTCGCCGCCGCAACGCACGTGATTCATTGCGCGGGCCATGCGTCGCCGGCCGACGGCGTGCACCTGCGGGCCGACATCGCCGATGCGGTGCGCTTCGCCGAACGCTTCGCGCGGGCGCCGCGCCTGCAGCGCTTCGTGTATGTGGGCACGGCCTATGCGCATGCGGGCCGCGGCGGGATCGTGCAGGAAGAGGCCGCGGGCGACGCAGTGAATGACGTTGCACGCGATGAAGAAGGCCTGCCGGGTGCGGTGCTGGCGGCGGACTACCTGCATGCGAAGGCGGAGACCGAGCAGCGTCTGCGCGCGCTCGGGCTGCCGCTCGTCGTGGTGCGGCCGTCGCATGTGGTCGGCCACACGGTGCTCGGTACGCGGCCCGCGCCGAATTCGTTCTGGATGTTCCGGCTCGCGCATGCCGCGCGCCGTTTCACCGCGCGGCCGATGACGCGCATCGACATCGTGTCGGTGGACGACGTGGCGCGCGCGACGATGCTGCTGGCCGTCAAGCCGACGCTCGCGCACGACCTGTATCACGTGTCGGCCGGCGACGAGGCGCCGCAGGTTGCTCAGATCGTGCGTGCGATGGACGAGGCGGCGGGGATGACGGGCGCGCCGCGCTATGCGGCGTGTGCGCCAGCCGAGTTGCCGCTCGTGGTGCGCGATGTGCTCGGGCGGACCGATCCGGCACTCGAGCGCGTGATCGGCCGGGCACTGCAGCGCTGCGGGGAATTCGCGACGGTCGATCGCGTGTTCGACAACCGCCGCGTGCGCGACGAAATCGATTTCGAACCGTTGCCGTTCATCGATTACGTCGAGGAGTGCATGCGCACGTCGCGCGGCGTGGCCGTGACCGAGCTGATGCGCGGCGCGGTGCACTGATCGCCCGCGCGGCACCGGCGCCCGTTCCCGCGGCTGGCGGGAGCGGGCGCCGTTTTCACGTGTTGCCGCCGAGCTCGATGAGCCGGTCGAGCGCGCGATAGATGTCTTCGAGGCCGTCCTGGCCGAACCGCGATTCGAGCTGCCGATACTGCTCGTCGATTCGCGGACCGATTTCCGTGACCAGTTTCCTGCTTTGCGGCGTCAGGCTCACCAGCAGCCGGCGCTGATCTTCCTGCGCGCGCGTGCGCGTGATCAGGCCGTCGCGCTCCATCCGTTCCAGCACGCCCGTGAGGCTCGGGCTCAGGATGCAGCAGCGTCGTGCGATCTGTCCCGCTTCGAGCGCTTGCGCCGGTTCGCCGTCGAGCACGCGGATGATCCGCCATTGCTGTTCGGTCAACGCGAATTCCTTGAGAATGGGGCGAAACAGACCCATCAGCGTTTCGCGGGCCTCGAGCAGCAGCATGGCCAGGTTGCGGTGGTCGAGCGTACGGTTCATCGGGGAGAGCAGAGGACGGGGACGCATCAATCTTAACAGCCGTGAGGAGTGAATTTCGCATATCAGGGTAATCGAGGTTGCCAGCGCCCGATTGTTTACTTAAGATATTAACTATTGACGATGCGCCGCGACGCGCGGCAGGGGAATGACGCATGGAGCTGTCTTGCACGACCGCCGCGGCGCCGCCGTTGCCGGTTGCCATCGGTACCGTCTACGGTGCGCTGCTCAACGAGCGTGCGGCGCTCGACGCGCTCGGCGATACCGTGAACGCACCGCCTTACGGCCGCCCGCCGCAGGCGCCGATCCTGTACATCAAGCCCGCCAACACGCATGCGACCGACGGCGCGGCCGTCGTCGTGCCGGCCGGCGTCGACGCGCTGGAGATCGGCGCGTCGGTGGCCGTCGTGTTCGCCCGCCGCGCGACGCGCGTGCCGGCCGCGCAGGCACTCGACACCCTTCACGGCTTCACGCTCGCGAGCGACGTGTCGGTGCCGCATCCCGATTACTACCGTCCGGCCGTGCGTTTCAAGTGCCGCGACGGTTTCTGCCCGCTGGGCCCGGCCATCGTGCCGGTCGCCGCGCTGGGCGATGTCGATGCGATCGGCCTGACCGTGCGGATCGACGGCGAGGTGGCCGTGTCCGCCTCGACGGCCACGCTGATTCGCTCCGTGCGTGAGCTGATTGCCGACGTGACGGCCTTCATGTCGTTCGACGCGGGCGATGTCCTGCTGCTCGGCGTTGCCGGCGGCGCACCGCGCGCCCGCGCGGGCAGCACGATCGAGATCGCCGCCGCCGGGATCGGCACGTTGCGGCACACGCTGATTGCGGAGGAAGCCCGATGAAGACGGCGCGCGTGATCTACAACGGCGCACTGCATGCGGCCGAACCGGCCGGCGACGGTGCGATCCGCCTCGATACGGGGAGAGTCGTGGCCGAGGAGGTGGTCGAGTGGCTGCCGCCCGTCGCGCCGCGCACGACGTTCGCGCTCGGCCTCAACTACGCCGACCACGCGAAGGAGCTCGCGTTCAAGGCGCCGAGCGAGCCGCTGATCTTTCTCAAGGGGCCGAACACGTTCATCGGCCACCGGTCGCGCACCGTGCGCCCGGCCGACGCCACCCACATGCATTACGAGTGCGAGCTGGCCGTCGTGATCGGCCGGCCCGCGCGCAACGTGAGCCGCGCCCAGGCGCTCGACTACGTGGCCGGCTATACGGTCGCGAACGACTACGCGATCCGCGACTATCTCGAGAACTACTACCGCCCGAACCTGCGCGTGAAGAACCGCGACACCTGCACGCCGCTCGGGCCGTGGTTCGTCAGCCGCGACGAGATCGGCGACGCGGGCGACCTGATGCTGCGCACGACGGTGAACGGCCAGGAGACGCAGCGCGGCAGCACGCGCGACATGATCTTCGACGTGCCCGCGTTGATCGAGCACATCAGCGGCTTCATGACGCTCTCACCGGGTGACCTGATCCTGACCGGGACGCCCGAGGGGCTGGCGGACACGAAGCCGGGCGACGAGGTCGTGACCGAGATCGAAGGGATTGGCCGGCTCGTGAACACGATCGTCGGCGAAGCAGACTACTATCGCGCCGGCTGAGCCCGTCGCCCAAGGAGAGAGCATGACCATCAAGCACTGGATCGACGGCCGCGAAGTCGAGAGCCGCGAGACGTTCACGACGCTGAATCCCGCGACGGGCGATGTCATTACCGACGTCGCATCGGGCGGTGAGGCCGAAGTCGACGCGGCCGTGCGCGCCGCGAAGGAAGCGTTCCCGAAATGGGCGAACACGCCCGCCAAGGAGCGCGCGAAGCTGATGCGCAAGCTCGGCGAGCTGATCGAGAAGAACGTGCCGATGCTCGCGGCGCTGGAAACGCAGGATACCGGCCTGCCGATCGCGCAGACGAGCAAGCAGCTGATTCCGCGCGCGTCCGAGAACTTCAACTTTTTCGCGGAAGTGTGCGTGCAGATGAACGGCCGCACCTATCCGGTCGACGACCAGATGCTGAACTACACGCTGTACCAGCCGGTCGGCGTGTGCGCGCTGGTGTCGCCGTGGAACGTGCCGTTCATGACCGCGACGTGGAAGACGGCGCCGTGTCTCGCGCTCGGCAACACGGCCGTGCTGAAGATGTCGGAGCTGTCGCCGCTGACGGCCGACCAGCTCGGCCGCCTCGCGCTCGAAGCCGGTATCCCGCCGGGCGTGCTGAACGTCGTGCAGGGCTATGGCGCGACGGCCGGCGATGCGCTGGTGCGCCATCCGGACGTGCGTGCGGTGTCGTTCACCGGCGGCACCGTCACCGGCAAGCGGATCATGGAGCGTGCCGGTCTCAAGAAGTACTCGATGGAGCTGGGCGGCAAGTCGCCGGTGCTGATCTTCGACGACGCCGATTTCGACCGCGCGCTCGATGCATCGCTGTTCACGATCTTCTCGATCAACGGCGAACGCTGCACGGCCGGCTCGCGGATCTTCGTGCAGCGCACGATCTACGATCGCTTCGTGCAGGAATTCGCGCGCCGCGCGAACAACCTGGTGGTCGGCGATCCGTCCGATCCGGCCACGAATCTCGGCGCGATGATCACGCGCCAGCACTGGGAGAAGGTGACCGGCTATATCCGCATCGGCGAGCAGGAAGGCGCGCGCGTGGTCGCGGGCGGCGCGGACAAGCCGGCGGGGCTGCCCGACCATCTGCGCAACGGCAACTTCGCGCGGCCGACCGTGTTGGCCGATGTCGACAACCGGATGCGCGTCGCGCAGGAAGAGATCTTCGGGCCGGTCGCGTGCATCATCCCGTTCGAGGACGAAGACGAAGGGCTGCGGCTCGCGAACGACACCGCGTACGGCCTTGCTTCGTACATCTGGACGCAGGATGTCGGCAAGGTGCATCGCCTCGCGCGCGGCATCGAGGCCGGGATGGTGTTCGTGAACAGCCAGAACGTGCGCGACCTGCGCCAGCCGTTCGGCGGCGTGAAGGAATCGGGCACCGGGCGAGAGGGCGGTGAGTACAGTTTCGAGGTGTTCGCGGAGATCAAGAACGTGTGCATCTCGATGGGTTCGCACCACATTCCGCGCTGGGGCGTGTGACGGGCGCGGGTCGTTTCGCTGCAAGAATGATTCCTTGGCCGGCACGCCGGCCAAGCATGGGGCTGGAGTAAGCGCTGGAGCGTTGACTCCAGCCGACCGCGAAGCATGGGGCCGGAGTAACCGCTAGAGCGCTAACTCCGGCCGACCGCGAAGCATGGGACCGAAGTAAGCGCTAAAGCGCCAACTCCGGTCGACAGGAGACTTGAACGATGGGCAAATTGTCCCTCGCCGCAAAAATCACGCACGTGCCGTCGATGTACCTGTCGGAATTGCCCGGCAGGCATCACGGCTGCCGCGAGGCGGCGATCCGCGGCCATCAACTGATCGGCGAGCGCTGCCGCGCGCTCGGCGTCGACACGATCGTCGTGTCGGACGTGCACTGGCTCGTCAACGCCGGCTATCACGTGAACTGCAATGCGAAGTTCTCGGGCACGTACACGAGCAACGAGCTGCCGCACTTCATCCGCGACATGCAGTACGCGTATCCGGGCAACCCGGCGCTCGGCCAGCTGATCGCCGAAACGGCTACCGAGCGCGGGATCGCGACGCGCGCGCACGAGATCGACAGCCTCGAACTCGAATACGGCACGCTCGTGCCGATGCGCTACATGAACGCCGACCAGCACTTCAAGGTCGTGTCGATCGCCGGCTGGTGCATGTGGCATCAGCTCGACGAAAGCCGGCGTTTCGGCGAGGCGCTGCTCGAAGCGATCGAGAAAAGCGACTCGAACGTCGCGTTTCTCGCGAGCGGATCGCTGTCGCATCGCTTCAACGACAACGGCAGCCCCGAGGAATCGATTCACGAAATCAGCCGAGAATTCTTCCGGCAGGTCGACCTCCGCGTGGTCGAGCTGTGGAAGCAGGGCGATTTCAAGACCTTCTGCGCGATGCTGCCCGAGTACAACACGCATTGCCACGGCGAAGGCGGGATGCACGACACGGCGATGCTGCTCGGCTTGCTCGGCTGGGATCGCTACGACAAGCCTGTCGAGATCGTCACCGACTATTTCGCGAGTTCGGGGACCGGGCAGATCAATGCGATCTTTCCGTTGTCCTGAACACTACGCCACGCATTCGACAGGAGACTAGCCATGCCCCATATCGTCGTCGAATACACCGCGAACATTCGCGACGACGCGCGCATTCCCACACTGCTGCGCACGATCAACGCCACGCTGATCGCGCAGGGCGGCGTGTTCCCGACGGGCGGCATTCGCTCACGCGCGATCGAACTGCAGGACTATTGCGTGGCTGACGGCACAGAGGACGACGCGTTCGTCCACGTGACGCTCAAGATCGGCTCGGGCCGCACCGACGAGCAGAAAAAGGCCGCGTGCGACGCGCTGTTCGACGCGATCAAGGCGCATTTCGCGGAACTGTATGCGAAACGCTACCTTGCGCTGTCGATGGAGCTGACCGAGTTCAGCGAAAGCGGCTCGTACAAACACAACAATATCCACGCCCGCTACAAGCGGGCTAGCTGAACTCCATTCCCGATCCGACCATGCTCGAACCCGCCATCATCGACCAGCTCGCGCAGCGTCTGCACGACGCCGAGCGCGAGCGCAAGCAGATCCGCCAGATCTCGCTCGACCATCCCGACATCACGATCGACGACGCGTATGCGATCCAGCGCACGTGGGTCGCCCTCAAGCTCGCGGAAGGCCGCACGCTGAAGGGCCACAAGATCGGCCTCACGTCGAAGGCGATGCAGAACACGTCGCAGATCGACGAGCCCGATTACGGCGCGTTGCTCGACGACATGTTCTTCGCCGACGGCGGCACGATTCCCACCGGCCGCTTCATCGTGCCGCGCGTCGAGGTCGAACTCGCATTCGTGCTCGGCAAGCGGCTGACCGGCCCGGACTGCACGATCTTCGACGTGTACGACGCGGTCGATTACGTCGTGCCGGCGCTCGAGATCATCGATGCGCGCAGCCAGTCGATCGACCCCGACACGAAGCGGCCGCGCAAGGTGTTCGACACGATCGCCGACAACGCGGCGAACGCGGGCGTCGTGATCGGCGGGCGGCCCGTGAAGCCGCAGGACGTCGACTTGCGCTGGGTCGCGGCGATCATGTCGCGCAACGGCGTGGTCGAGGAAACGGGCGTCGCGGCCGGCGTGCTGAACCATCCGGCGAACGGCGTCGCGTGGCTCGCGAACCGGCTGTCGCGCTTCGACGTCGCGCTGGAACCGGGGCAGATCGTGCTCGGCGGTTCGTTCACGCGGCCGTGCGCGGCGCGGCCGGGCGACACGTTCAGCGTCGACTACGGCCCGCTCGGGACGATCCAGTGCTACTTCGAGTGAGGTAAGCGAACGATGCAGATTCCTTCGAATGTCTTCAAGGCCGCGCTTGCACGCGGTGACGCGCAGGTCGGGCTGTGGCTCGGGCTCGCGAATCCGTACAGCGCCGAAGTGGTGGCGGGTGCCGGTTTCGACTGGCTGCTGATCGACGGCGAGCATGCGCCGAACACGGTGCCGACGATCCTCGCGCAACTGCAGGCGATCGCACCGTATCCGTCGCATCCGGTCGTGCGCGTGCCATGGAACGATCCGGTGATCGTCAAGCAGGTGCTCGATCTTGGCGCGCAGACGTTGCTGGTGCCGATGGTGCAGAGTGCGGACGAAGCGCGCGCGGCGGTGGCGGCGACGCGTTATCCGCCGCATGGGATTCGTGGCGTCGGCAGCGCGCTGGCGCGTGCGTCGCGGTGGAATCGCGTCGGTGATTATCTGCATCGCGCGAATGACGAGATGGCCGTGCTCGTGCAAGTCGAGACGCGGGCGGGGCTCGATGCGATCGATGCGATTGCGCGGGTCGAAGGCGTCGACGGCGTGTTCATCGGGCCGGCGGATCTCGCGGCCGATCTCGGGCATCTCGGCAATCCGGGGCATCCGGATGTGCAGGCGGCAATCGACGGTGCGATCCGGACGATCAAGGCGGCCGGCAAGGCGCCGGGCATTCTGAGCGCCGATGAGGCGGCCGCGCGGCGCTATCTGGAGGCGGGGGCGTTGTTCGTCGCGGTTGGTGTCGATACGACACTGCTGGCGAGGAGTGCGGAGCGGTTGGCTGCGCAGTTCAAGGGGAAGGGGGAAGAGTCCGTGAAGAAGGGGGATGGGACGTATTGAGCCCATGGTGGCGGAAGGCGGCGTTTTCCGTCTACCGGACGCCTGCCTTGCGCACTGCGGTTTCACGTCTACGAATTACCGCGCTCATTCCTCTCCACGTCGTCCCGTTTCCATATACCTCCCCGGCGTCGTCCCCAGCGCCCGCCGGAACATGTCGATGAACGCGCTCACGTTGTCATACCCGAGATCGAGCGCGATCGTCGTTACCGGCACGCCGTCGGCAATTCTCTCCAGCGCCCGCAGCAGCCTGGCCTGCTGACGCCACTGCGCGAACGTCAGCCCTGTCTCCGCGACGAAGCGGCGGCTCATCGTCCGTGCACTGACACCGGCCCATTCGGCCCATTCCTCCAACCGACGGTTGTCCGCGAGATCCGCGGCAAGCGCATCGGTGATCTTTATCAGCCGAGGATCCTGCGGCCGCACCAACCCCAGCGCCTCGATTTCCGACGACGCGATTTCATCGAGGATCACGTCGGCGATCCGCGTCCGCGCGGCATCCAGCTCCGAACCATCCCAACTCGCCGCGCGCTGCACGGCCTCGCGCAGCAGCGGCGTCGTGCGGATCGCGCGCGGCGTATCCGGCAGCGCCGCACAGCGTGCTTCGGCAACGAACGCCGACCAGCCGGAAATCGGGCCGAACGAGCGCAGCGAATGCCGGCAATGCGGCGGAATCCAGATCGCGTGGATCGCCGGCACGACCCAGTCCTGGTCGTCGAGCCCGATCGTCAGCAGCCCGCTCAGCGCGCCGACGAGCTGGCCGCGCGCATGCGCGTGCGGTGGCGTCACGCGCGGGTCGCGTTGCGACAGGACGGCCGCGACGACGAACGGGCCGTCGTCGGACGTGACGAATCGAGCGGGAAGAAGGGGATCTGACATGGCCGGATATCGGTATCGAATGGCCGTTATACCGGAGATCGGCCGGATTCGCACGCCTACACTGCGTCCATCGATGACAACCGGAGTACGACACGATGCGAGCCGAACAGATGCTTCCCGACCATGCGGACCGGATCGAGGCCGACGGAACGACGATCCGCAAGGGTACCGTCGGCGCGTTCCTGGTCAACGCGCGAGTGCTGACCGACCTGACCGCCGCGCCCGCCGACCGGGCGCGCGCGGAGGCCGACACGATCGATGCATTGCCCGCGTTGCGCGCACTTGGCCTGTTCGACGTGCTGGACGTACGCGATCCCGCGCTGCGCGCGTGGCTCGATGCGCATTGAGACGCGCCGCAATCGTCGACCGAAATCCCCGATTCAAGGAGCAACCATGAAAGCAGCAGTCGTGACGGGCGCCGGCGAGCGTCCCGTCCATACGGAATTCGACGCGCCGCGTGCGATGCCGGGCCACCGCCTGATCGACGTGACGGCGTCCGCGTTGAGCCGGATCGCGCAGGCGCGTGCGTCCGGCACGCATTACTCGTCGGACGGGCGTTATCCGTTCGTCGTCGGTGTCGACGGCGTGGGCCGTCTCGACGACGGGCAACGCATCTATTTCTTCGGCTCGCCCGCACCGTTCGGCGCGATGGCCGAGCGCACGATCGCACCCGATACGCGATGCGTGCCGCTGCCCGACACGCTTGACGACGTGACGGCCGCGGCGATCGCGATTCCCGGGATGTCGTCGTGGGCCGCGTTGACCGAGCGTGCGCAACTCGTCGCGGGCGAGACGGTGCTCGTCAACGGCGCGACGGGTACGTCGGGGCGGCTGGCGGTGCGGATCGCGAAGCACCTCGGCGCCGCGAAGGTGATCGCGACCGGCCGCAACGCGGCCGCGCTGCAAGCATTGCTCGGTGCGGGTGCGGATGCCGTCGTATCGCTGCAGCAGGACGACGCGCATCTGGCGCGTGCGCTCGAGCCGCATTTCCGCGCGGGCGTGGACGTCGTGCTCGACTATCTGTGGGGGAGCAGCGCGCAGGCGTTACTGGTTGCTGCGGCGAAGGCGACGCCCGATGGCCGCCGTCTGCGCTTCGTGCAGATCGGCTCGATCGGCGGCGCGGACGTGCTGTTGCCGGGCGCGGTGTTGCGGGCGACCGCGATCGAGCTGATGGGCAGCGGCCTCGGCAGTGTGTCGCTGCCGCGTCTGCTGACCTCGGTGCGCGGCGTATTCGACGCGGCCGGGCCGGCTGGCCTGACAATCGAGACGCGGGCCGTGCCGCTGGCGGACGTCGGCGCGCATTGGGACGACACGAGCAGCGTGGTGCGACCGGTGTTCACGATGGGCGAGGTCGGATGATGAAGAGGCGGCGCACGCACGGCGGGCGCCGTGTGCGCGCGTGATCTCGTCAGGATACCGATGGGTTCGGCGAGCCGCTTCGTGCAACCACCAAGGGTAGGGTAGCCAGCCGGCGACGCGGCGCGCAACGCGCGCCCCGCCACCCGCCGTCAGACTCAGAACCGCTGCTGAATCCCCGCCGTCACCCCGACCTGCGTGGTGCCGTAGCCGTTGACGTCACGCGATACGCCGACCTTCTGCCCATGCTGCCCGATCGCGAACGCACCGGCTGCGTACAGCACCGTGCGCTTCGACAGCGCGTATTGCGCGCGCATCGACACGAGCGTCGGATCGGCATCCGTGCCGCCCTTGATGTTCTGGTGATACACGGCGCCGATCAACGAGAACGTCGGCGTGAACTGATACGACCCGCCGACCCAATACATGTCGCTCAACTGGTTCGCGGCGCTCGTGTGATACGTGCGCTTGTAGTTGCGATAGCCGGCCATCGTCTTCAGGTTGCCGAAGTCGTAGCTCAGGCCCGCATGAATCCCCTGGATGTAGTTGACCGGATCGGCCGGCGTCACGCTGTCGGATGCGCCGTTCTGCCGGTCGAATGCGAGCACCGCGGCGAACGGGCCGCCTTCGTAGCCGATCGCCGCATCGTATTTCGAGCTGGTCTTCACGCTGCCGGGCACGTTGCCGAAGCCGTACATCGCGCCGAACTTGAAGCCGCTGAATTCGCCGTCGTAGCGCACCGCATTCGACGAGCGCGTGAACATGCCATCCTTGCGGCCGCCGGTCGCCATCGACGAGGTCGCCCACGAGTAGTTCTGCGCATAACCCATCGGGTCGAACGGCAGCATGTAGTCGTAGGTGACGGTGAAGTTGCGGCCGAGCGAGATCTCGCCCCACTTGCCCTTCAGGCCGACGGTCGCGCGGCGCCCGAAGATCGAGTCGGGGCCGTCGTCGGATGCGCCGTTGGCGAGATCGATCCCGCTTTCGAGGCGGAACACGGCCTTCAGCCCGCCGCCGAGATCCTCGACGCCGCGCAGGCCCCAGCGCGACGTGTTCTTGTTGCCGGACTTGAGCTTGTACGAATTGCCGCCTTCCGGCGCCGCGTGGTTGGCGAACTCGATGCCGGCATCCATGATCCCGTACATCGTGACCGACGACTGCGCGTGCGCGGCGCCGGCGGTGAGCCCGGCGACGGCGGCCGAGCCGGTGAGGACGGCGGCGCGAAGGGAGCGTTCTGCGCGTGACTTCATTGACGGTGTCTCCTTGGTTCTTGTGAGTGGGTGAAACAGGGCGAAACGGGGTGAAGCGAATGCGGCGCGCAGCACGCCGCGGCGGACGCCAGAAGACGTCCGCCGGACATGCCGGTCATGACACGACGGAAAGCGCGCAGGTGGCGGGCGGAGCGCCCGCCGAACGGGTCAGCCCGCTTTCGCGAACGCCCAGCAGTCGTTGGTCGGGAATTCGATCCAGTGCTTGCCTGCCGCGCGGGGCACGTGGCCGAACGCGCGCAGGCGCATCTCGCCGCAATGGAACAGGTACTCCCAGCGGTCGCCGAGATACATCGACGTGACGAGGTCGGCCTGCAGCCGGTTCGCGCCGGGGCCGTCGGCGACCTGTACGCGTTCGAGGCGGATCACGGCCTGCGCGTCCTGGCCCGGCGCGAACGTGTCGCGGGCGAGCGCCTGCAGTTCCCAGCCGTCGCCGGCCAGCGTCACGCGTTCGCCGTCGACGGCCGAAACGCGCGCGTCGATCCGGTTGTTGCTGCCCATGAACTCGGCCGTGTACAGCGAGCGCGGTGCACCGTACAGCTCGGCCGGCGTGCCTTCCTGTTCGATGCGGCCGTTGCGCAGCAGCAGGATGCGATCGGACATCGCCATCGCTTCGGTCTGGTCGTGCGTGACGCACAGGGCCGACAGACCGAGCGATACGATCAGCTCGCGCAGCCACGCACGTGCTTCCTCGCGCAGCTTGGCGTCGAGGTTCGACAGCGGCTCGTCGAGCAGGATCACCGGCGGGTTGTAGACGAGCGCGCGAGCAATCGCGACGCGTTGCTGCTGGCCGCCCGACAACTGATGCGGAAAGCGCTCCGCGAGATGGCCGAGGCCGAGCTGGTCGAGCGCGGTCTGCACGCGGCGCTTCTGTTCTGCCGGTGCAACGCGGCGCAGCTTCAGCCCGTAGCCGACGTTGTCGGCGACGGTGCGGTGCGGCCACAGCGCGTACGACTGGAACACGAGGCCGAGCGAGCGCTGCTCGACGGGCAGGTCGACGCGCTGCGCGCCGTCGAAGAACACGCGGTCGTCGAGCTGGATACGGCCGTCGGATGGCTGTTCGAGGCCGGCCACCGCGCGCAGCAGCGTGGTCTTGCCGCTGCCCGACGCGCCGAGCAGGCACACGACTTCGCCGGCCTTCAGTTCGAACGACACGCCCTTGAGGATCGGATTGGCGCCGTAGCTGAGATGCAGGTCGTCGACGATGAGCTTATCCATGAAGTTTCACTCCGAAACGCAGGGCCACGCCGAGACCGGCACCGACCATCGCGATGTTGATGACAGAAAGCGCGGCGACCTGGTCGACAGCGCCGGTCGCCCACAGCGACACGAGCAGCGCGCCGATCACTTCGGTGCCGGGCGACAGCAGGTAGACGGCCGTCGAGTATTCACGTTCGAAAATCATGAAGATCAGGAGCCACGCGGCGAGCAGGCCGAAACGCACGAGCGGCAGCGTCACGTCGAGCGACACGCGGCTGCGCGTCGCGCCGACGCTGCGGCCGGCTTCCTCGAGCTCGGGGCCGACCTGCAGCAGCGCGCTCTGGATGAGCCGCATCCCGTACGCGAGCCACACGACCGTGTACGCGATCCAGATGCTCCACATCGAGTTCTTCAGCTCGCGCAGGCCCGGGACGAACAGGAAGATCCACAGGAACGCGAGACCGGCGAGCAGGCCGGGCACCGCGCGCGGCAGCAGCACGAGGTAGTCGAGCAGCTTGGTGGCCCAGTCGGGGCGGCGGTGGCCGGCGAACGCGACGAGCGAGTAGAAGCCGATCGCGAGCGCGCCGCCGATCACGCCGATGCCGAGCGTGTTGATGATCGCGCGCACCAGGTTGTCCTGCTCGAACAGCTCGATGAAGTTCGACAGCGTCAGCACCTCGGCAAGCGCGACACCTTCGCCCCAGTTGGTCACGAATGCGCGCAGCACGATGCCCGAGATCGGCACGATCACCGTCAGCATCAGCCACAGCGCGACGATCGCGAGCGCGACCCAGCGCCATACGCCGAGCGGCAGCACCGTCGCGCGGCCGGCCTTGCCCTTCACGGTGACGAAACGGTTCGCGGTTTTCAGCAGGCGACGCTGCAGCAGCACGAGCGGGAACGTGATCGCGACGATGCACACCGCGACCGCGGCCATCAGGTGATACGACGGCACGCCGAGCTTGTTGGTCAGCTTGTACAGGTAGGTCGCGAGCACGAGGTGGCCTTCCGGATCGCCGAGCACGAGCGGCAGCCCGAACACCTCGAAGCCGAGGAAGAACACCAGCACGCCGGCGAACAGCAGCGCGGGCATCGTCATCGGCAGGCTGACGTCGAGCGCGACGCGGAACGGGCGGGCGCCCGCCACGCGGGCGGCTTCCTCGACATCCGAGCCGAGGTTGCGCAGCGCAGCCGACGAGTACAGGTACACGTGCGGCACGTGCGTGAGGCCGACGATCACCGTGATCGCGAAGATCGAGTACACGTTCCAGGGCACGTTCTGCACCCCGAACAGTTCCTTGAACCACACCGAGTAGAAGCCGACCGGGCCGGCCGCGACCACGTAGCCGAACGCGAGCACCATAGGCGACACGAACACGGGCGTGAGCAGCAGCGGTTCGAGCCAGCGGCGGCCGGGCAGGTCGGTGCGCACCATCAGGAACGCGAGGATGCCGCCGAGCGGGATCGAGATGAACAGCATCCCGCCGGCGATGATGAACGAGTTCTTCACGGCCGACCAGAAGTCGGGATCGCTGAAGATGAAGCGGAAGCCTTCGATGCCGAGCGTCTTGTTCGCATCGAAGAACGGTGCGGACAGCAGGCTCTGGAACAGGATGAAGCCGAGCGGCAGCGCGACCGCGATGGTCAGCACCGCGACGACGATCCAGCGCAGCATGCCGGCGAGCGGCTGCAGGCTGTTGACCGGCAGCGCGGGAATCGCATCGCGCGGGCCGGTGGTGGGCGGAACGGCCGGTGCCGTTCCGCGTGTGCTGGTTGAAAGCATGAGTTCGCCCCTGCGGCCATCCGGATGGCCGCCTCAAGGAAGTCGGTAAGGGGAAGGGGCCGCCCGCGCCGTGTGCGGCGGGCGGCCGGCAGTCAGCGGATCAGCGCTTGATCGCCTGCTGCCATTGCTTCAGGAAAGCAAGGCGCTTCGACTGGTCGAGATAGACGAGCAGGCCGGTGCCGATCTGGATCGGCTTCAGCGAATCGCCGAGTTCCTTCGTGAGGCTCGCGGCCGACGTTTCGCCGGTCACGTCCGCGCGGATCGCGTACAGGTTCGCCTGGTTCGCGATCAGCGTCTGGCCGCGCTTCGACAGCAGGTAGTCGACCCACAGCTTCGCGGCGTTCGGGTTCTTCGCCTTCTTCGACACCGTGGCGAGGCGGCTCACGACTTGCGTGTAGTCCTTCGGAAACACGTAGCCGATCGACTTGTCCTTCTTCGCCTTCGCGTACGCATACGAACCGATGATGTTGTAGCCGATCAGGTTCTCGCCCGACGAGATGCGCTCCATCATCGCGCCCGTGCTCGACTGCAGCTTCGGGCCGGTCGCGCCGATCGCCTTCACGAGCTCCCACGTGACCTTCTCGTTCACGTGCGCGTCCTGCGTCAGGTAGTTGAAGCCGACGCCCGATTTCTCGATGTCGTAGGTCGTGACCTTGCCTTTGAACTTGTCGGCCTGCGTGGTGAGCAGCTTGATCAGGTCGGCGCGCGTGGTCGGTACTTCGTTCTCGGGGATCAGGCGCTTGTTGTAGACGATTGCGAGCGGCTCGAAGGTCGTGCCGTACGCCTGCTTCTGGTACTGCGCCCATTGCGGCACGTTCGGGCTTTCCGGCGAATCGTAGGACGCCATCAGGCCGTCGTTGACGAGCTTGACCTGCAGGTCCATCGCCGAGCTCCACAGCACGTCGGCGCTGGTGCTGCTCGCCGCGTTCTCGCTGATGTAGCGGTTGTACAGCTCGGTGCTGTTCATGTCGTTGTACTCGACCTTCACGCCGTACAGGCTTTCGAAGTCCTTGATCAGCGGGCGCACGAGGCCCGTGTCGGTCGTCGAGTAGACGATCAGCTTGCCTTCCTTCTTCGCGGCGTCGATCACGCCCTGGTAACTCCCCGGATACCCGGCCGGAACCTGCGCGGCGGCGCTGCCGGCGGCAGTGCCCAGAACGACCGCCAGCGCGGCGGCGAGGTGCTTCGGTGCAAACGGCATGTCTTCCTCCAGTTACGTCTAGGTGTTGTTCGAGTGGAGCGGATGTTAATTGCGGCGCACTTTCAGCCTGCTTTCATTTCGGTAAGCAATCGTGTCGTTTGTGTCATGGATTTCCCGAGGTCGAAGCGGCGGCGGCCGCGCGTTTCGCGGCGCGCGGCACGGTCGGGCAAGGGAGGGAAGCGGGTTGCCGCGAGGCGCGGCAAGGATGGCTGGGGCAGCTAGGCGCGTTGCGCGAGCAGCTTGGCGAGCAGCCGGCCGCCGTGGCGCGCGTGCGCGGCCGTCAGCGCGGAGTACCCGACGACGACGCCCGCTTCGCACCGGGCGCTTCGACAGAATCCACGGATCGGCTGCAATTCGATGCCGTCCGCCTGGGCTCGTGCGACATACGTCGTGTCGTCCATTCCGGGCGGCAGCCACAGCACGAAATGAAAGCCCGCGTGTTCGCCGGACACCGTGTACCGCCCGCCGGCGTGCTTCGCCAGTTGGTCGAGCACGATGTCGCGCCGCTGGCGGTACGCGTGACGGGCGGCGCGCAGGTGCTTCGCAAAATCGCCGTGCGCGATGAAGCGGGCCAGCGCCAACTGCGGCGCGACGCCGACCGAGCGTGCGGTCGCATGCCACACGGCCGACAGCGCCGGCCTCAGTTCCGTCGGCACGACCATGAAGCCGATGCGCAGCCCCGAGAACAGCGTCTTGTTGAACGAGCCGCAGTAGACCACGCGATCGCATGCGTCGAGCGATTTCAGCGCGGGCAGCGGGGCGGTCTGGTAGCTGAATTCGCCGTCGTAGTCGTCCTCGATGATCCACGCGCGGGTGCGCTGCGCCCAGTCGAGCAGCTCGAGCCGGCGCGACACCGACATCGTGACGCCGAGCGGCGCCTGGTGGGCAGGCGTGACGTAGGCCGCGCGCGCATCGGGATAGCGGTCCAGCGACGCCGTGTCGATGCCTTCCCGATCGACCGGCACGTCGATCACGGACGCGCCCGCGATCGTGAAGATCTGCCACGCCGACGCATAGCCGGGATCTTCCATCAGCACCGTCGAGCCGGGCGCGAGCAGCGTGCGCGCGACGAGATCGATCGAATGCCGGATGCCGGTCGTGATGAAGATGTCGCCGGCGTCGCACGGGATGCCCCGGTATTCCCGCAGGTACGCGGCGATTTCAACGCGCAGGCGCTCGACGCCTTGCGCCGGCGTGGCCCCGAGGTCGTTCGCCGTCGCGGCAAGCAGGCTGGCCCCGAGCGCCTTCTTCCATTGCTGCATCGGCAGCAGGCCGGGATCGGCAAGCCGCGCGACGAACGGGACGCCCGGACGGACGCCTTGTTCCGGCACGGCGGCGTCGGTCGTGCGCGTCGGCGCGGGGGGCGCGTCGAAAGGAGGAAGGCCGGTGTCGCGCGACTGCGCGGCCGCGCGCAGATAGCTGTCCGGCACCACCGCGCACACCCGCGACCCCGATCCTTGCGTGCGGGCGATGTAGCCCTCGGAGCACAGCCGGTCGTACGCCGCTTCGACAGTGCCCCGGGCGACGCCCCAGCGCGCGGCGAGGGTGCGGCTGGACGGCAGCGGACTATCGCCGGGAAGCAGGCGCTTCAGGATCGCGTCGCGCAGCGCGTCGGCAATGCACTCCTGCTTCGACTGCGGACTGCCAGTGGACAGTCCGGCAGGACACGGCAGATCAAGCGGAATCGCGGCTTTGCCTCGCGGCATAGTGGTCTAGTAAGTGGTGGATTTAATGGTCCTTCAGCTTATATCACTTTGACCTTAGATTGCTGTCGACCACATCAATCCGACCGGAGACGGGCTCACCGCATGAAAACGCGTTCATTACCCCAGTGGGGCTGGTTGTTCCTGTTGATGCTCGTCGTGTGCCTGCCGAGGGTCACGATCGATGCGTACCTGCCTTCACTGCCGGCGATGGCGGACGCTTTGCACGGCACCGACGCCCAGTTGCAGCTCACGCTGACCCTGTACATGGTCGGCTATGCGCTGTCGATGCTCGTATCGGGGCCGTTGTCCGACCGTTACGGCCGCCGTCCCGTCCTGCTCGGCGGCCTGTGTCTCTACGTGGTCGCGAGCGTCGCCTGCGCGTGGTCGGCCAGCGTCACGGCGATCGTTGCCGCCCGCATCTTCCAGGCGTTGGGCGGCTGCAGCGGAACGGTGATCGGCCGCGTGATCGTGCGCGAGCGCTTCCCGACCGCGATGCAGGCCACGATGCTGGGCCGGATCTCGGCCGGCATGGCGTTGTCGCCGGTGATTGCGCCGCTGGCCGGCAGCGCGGTGGCCGAGTGGCTCGGATGGCGCGGCGTGTTCGGATGGCTCGCGGTGGGCGGGCTCATTGCGACGGCGATGGTGCTGCGCTACCTGCCGGAGACCCGCGAGCGCGACGCGCGGCCGGCGCCGGGCAACGGGCTCCTGCGAACATACGCGGGCTTGCTGCGCGAGCGCAGTTTCCTGCGCTACTCGCTCGCCATCAGTTTCGCGTACTGCACGTACTACCCGTTCATCGCGGAATCGTCGACGCTGTTCCAGCGGCAACGGGGCGTATCGGGCCCGGTGTATGCGGCGATTTTCGGGCTGACCGTGCTCGGCTACCTGATCGGCTCGAACCTGTTCGCGCGGACCGGCACGCGCTGGAAGGCCGATTCGGTCATCGCGGCGGCGGCAGGCGTCAACCTGGCCAGCGCCGTCGTGTTGTGGATCGGCGGTGCGATCGCGCCGACGGCGGTGGCGGCGCTCGTCGTCCCGATGTTCTTCGTGATGGTCGCCGTCGGGATCGCGATCCCGGCCTGCCAGTTCGCGGTGATGCAGCCGTACACGACGATCGCCGGGACGGCGTCCGGGCTGTTCTTCTTTATCCAGATGGCGATCACTGCCGCGTGCGGCGGCGTGCTGGCGTGGCTGTCGGACGGCACTGCACGGCCGATGATCGTCGTCACGGTCGGTGCGAGCGTCGCGTTCCTGGCGGTGGCGGTCGGCCTGCGCGAGCGGCGGCAGGCAGGCGACGGTTCGCGCTTCGCGACGCGGAATCGTCCCGCTGCCGAGCGCTGAGGGACGGCCGGCGCGGCAGCCGACTTGCGCCCGCGCGGGCGGCGCAACCCGTGTTTCCGCGAGGCGTCGCGATGGAAAGGATCATGTAATGTAGCGGCCTGTCGCTGACCTTACCGGAATCCCCATGCGTGTGCTGCTCGTCGAAGACAATCCGAACCTCGCCCAGTCGCTGAACGACGCGCTGAGCGCGGCGCGCTTCGCGGTCGATCACATGGCGGACGGCGAAGCGGCCGACCACGTGCTGCGCACGCAGGATTACGCGCTGGTGATTCTCGATCTCGGGCTGCCGAAGCTCGACGGGCTGGAAGTGCTGCGGCGGCTGCGCGCGCGGCGCAATCCGGTGCCGGTGCTGATCCTGACCGCGCACGGGTCGGTCGAGGATCGCGTGAAAGGGCTCGATCTCGGCGCCGACGACTATCTCGCGAAGCCGTTCGAACTGACCGAACTGGAGGCGCGCGCCCGCGCGCTGATCCGCCGCAGCCTCGGCCACGAGCATTCGCGGGTCGAATGCGGGCCGCTTTCGTACGACAGTATCGACCGCAGCTTCCATCTCGCGGGCGAGCCGCTGTCGCTCACGCCGCGCGAGCGCTCGGTGCTCGAGGTGCTGATCCTGCGCAACGGCCGCGCGATCAACAAGGAAACGCTGTCGGAGAAGATCTTCGGGCTCGACGAGTCGGTGAACGCCGATGCGATCGAGATCTACGTGTACCGGCTGCGCAAGAAGCTCGAAAACACGGGCATCGCGATCGTCACGCTGCGCGGGCTCGGTTATCTGCTGGAAGCGAAGGCGGAGACGGCGGAATGAACCGCTGCTGCGCTCATGATCCTTGCACGGGAGCGGTGGACGCGGTGACGCGCTGCGCCGGATCGACACGTTCGCTGCCCGCCCACGACACGCATACCATTCGCGGCCGACCGCGCGGGCGCGGAGCGGTGCGCCGTGCATGCTCCGCGATGCCCCACGGGGCGGCCCGGCAGGGGGCCGAGTGACGCGCCCGAACCTGCGCACCCAGGTCGCGCTGTGGCTGCTGCTGCCGCTGCTCGGCCTGCTCGCGCTCGACTCGTGGCTCACGTACCAGCGCGCGATGAGCGCCGCGCACGTCGCGTTCGACCGCACGTTGTCGTCGTCGCTGAAGTCGATCCGCGAAGGCGTACGGCTCAACGACGGCGAGATCGAGGTCGACCTGCCGTATCTCGCACTGGAAATGCTCGAATCGAGCGACGGCGGCAAGATCTACTACCTGATCCGCGAGGACAACGGCCACACGATCACCGGCTACCCGGACCTGCCGCTGCCGCAAGGGCGCGACGCGGGCGACGGCGCGCTGTTCGTCACGCGCTACTACGACGTCGTCTATCGCGGCGAGCAGTTGCGGATGGCCGCGCTGCGCATCCCGGTGCACGACGTGCCGACCGCGCAGTCGCGCATCGTGTGGGTGATGGTCGGCGAGACGATCGAGGCGCGCCAGGCGCTCGCGCGAGAAATCCTGGTGGGGTCGCTGCTGCAGGAAGGCTTGCTCGTCGTGCTGGCGCTCGGCATCGTTTGGCTCGGCGTCGGGCGCGGGCTGCGGCCGCTGAACCGGCTGTCGGCGACGGTCGCCGCGCGCAGCGAGGACGACACGACGCCGCTCGATACCGGCGCGGTGCCGAGCGAACTCGCGCCGCTCGTCGAGTCGATCAACCAGTACATCGGTCGTACGCAGCGGATGCAGGTCGCAAGGCGTCGCTTTTTCGCGGATGCCGAAAAAGCGACGCCA
>NZ_JAAGPB010001156.1:0-670 GCF_017104585.1 Burkholderia sp. Ac-20392 | reverse complement strand
CTCTCGCTCGCGGGCGCCTTCGCGCGCTGGAATTCGGAACCGACCGCGAGCACGCGCGCGCGCCGCACCACCGTCTCCGCTTCGAACGTGCCGGGCGACGTCGCCGAACCGCCGATCTGCTGTGTCAGCAACACGTCGACGAAGTCGCCCGGCTGGATCAGCCCCGCGTTGCCCGACACGTCGTCGACCGGCACCGAGATCGCGCGCATGCCCGGCTGCAGCGCGGCCGCAAGAAAATCCGGTGCGCCGGCCGGTATCACGTTCTCGACGCGAATCGGTGCGCCTGCGCCGACGTGGTTGCGCAGCAGCGCGCCCTTCAGGTCCGCGCCCGGCTGCGACTCGACGAACGCGCCAGCCGGCACCTGCGCGCGCGGCATGCGCTTCCACGCGAGATCGTTGTCGCGCAGCAGCAGCCCTTCCGGCAGATCGGCGGCAGCGACCCGCACGCGCGCCTGATCCGTTTCGGTGGCCACCGACGGCGTCGACGCGGCGACGTACAGTTCGCGCAGGATGAACGCACCGATGCCGGCGGCAACGACGAGCACGGCCAGTCTCAGCGGTTTGGGCATGGCGGCGTGCGTCCCCCCGGCTAGGTAAGCGAAACCGTGTGTGGAAACGACGCCCAGACGGCCAGCGTGCCGCCGAGCGCGAGCGCAACGCCGTACGGCAC
>NZ_JAAGPB010001155.1:0-238 GCF_017104585.1 Burkholderia sp. Ac-20392 | reverse complement strand
TGACACACACGATGCAAGAGCGGCAGACAGGTGATCGGCAGACAGACAGAAGCAGGGGCAATGCACGCACTAGAATAAATTGTACCGTCCAGAGCGGCAGTCTCGGAACAGTGGATGGCGGGAATGTCACGCAGGAGAGAAGGGTGAGGAGCAAAAAGTGGGTGTGAGCGATGGTAGAGATTAATGAAAGTATATAGAATAGTAGGATGGAAGATTGTTTTTTATTTTTTTTTTTTTC
>NZ_JAAGPB010001154.1:0-212 GCF_017104585.1 Burkholderia sp. Ac-20392 | reverse complement strand
CCGGTACGCCGAGCTCGCGCAACTTCGCCGACAGCGCGACGTTCAACGCCGCACACGCCGGCTCGGCGGCCAGTTCCGCGACGATCAGCCGCGCGCGCGGCAGGCTCGGCCACCACGCGATCCGTTCGACCGGCATCAACGGCAGTGCATGCGCGGCCGCGAGCGCCGGCAGGCACGCGGCCAGTTCATCGCAGCACACCCGCTCGATCGCA
>NZ_JAAGPB010001153.1:0-233 GCF_017104585.1 Burkholderia sp. Ac-20392 | reverse complement strand
AAAAAAAAAAAAAACCGCCACATGATTAAAGTGGCTCATATGCCATCACCACTCAGAGCACATCGATACTCCGTGATGATTCTATAGTCATCCATCGTTCAGGATGTAACGAGTCAATGAGCCTGCTGATGCATCACTCACATCACTCACATCTATCTGCTACTACGATATTGTTGTGCCAGATACACACATACGTGCATACGCTCTATATGCACATGATCGTTAGTCACAAT
>NZ_JAAGPB010001152.1:0-817 GCF_017104585.1 Burkholderia sp. Ac-20392 | reverse complement strand
TATATGTGACGCGACGAACAACCTGGAAACGAACACCAAGATATACCCACTTTCCCTACACGACGCACTGCCGATCGCCGAACGCGACCAGCAGCGCAACCGGCGCCAGCGCGAGCAGGATCGGGCCGATCATCGGCGCGCCTTCACGCGAGGCGTGCGGGCGGTGCGGGCCGCCTCGAGCGGCTGGCGCGCAAAGCGACGGAACGAGGCGGGAATCCATCCGGCGGGCAACATGGCGACACGCAATCGAAAGAGTGACGATGCCGCCAAGTTAACACGCGCAAGCAACAGGAATAATTGTTAATTATCGGGTGTTCAATGAGAAATTCTCATTGATGAGGCGGTGACTTCGGCGGCCAGCGCACGGGCGAAACGTTCGGCCGGGCGCGACTGGTGTTCGAGCAGGACGACCGCGCGCCCCATTTGCGGCTGGCCGAACGGCAAGCGCGTGACGGGCGGCAGGCGCGCGAGCGTCGAATCGGGGAGCGCGACGATCGCCGCGCCGAGCCCTCTCGCGACCATGCGCGCGATCGTTTCCGCGCTGTCCAGCACCATCTCCTCGCGCACGCGCACGCCGATGCGGCGCAGCTCGGCGGCGATCATGCGGCCGGCCCATGCCTGCGCGTCGAAGCGGATGAACGGCAGCGAATCGAGCAGCGTGACCGCGTCGCGTTCAGCATGGTCCGGCGGCGCGAGCAGCCAGAAGCGATCCTCGTACAGCGTGGTCCACGTCAGTTCCGCCGGATGCGGGCGCACGGGGCTCGCCCCCCCCCCCCCCCCCCCCCCCCCCCCCCCCCCCCCCCCCCCCCCCCCCCCC
>NZ_JAAGPB010001151.1:0-602 GCF_017104585.1 Burkholderia sp. Ac-20392 | reverse complement strand
TATACGCCGGTCGACGGCAGTGCCGCACCGGCGGCGGAGGTGTCGCCCACCGACGCCGCGCTGCTCGACGACTGGCGCACCTACTTTACCGACGCCGCGCTGCAAGCGTGGATCGACGCGGCGCTCGCGAACAACCGCGACCTGCGGGTCGCGGCCGGCCGCCTCGAGGAAGCGCGCGCGCTGTACGGCGTGCAGCGCGCGGACCTGATGCCGTCAGTCGATGCGAATCTGGGCTATGACCGTGCGCGCCAGTACGACCCGGTCGTGCGCGAAAGCGCGATCAGCGGGCTGTATCGCGCGGGCGTCGGCATCAGCGCGTACGAGCTCGACCTGTTCGGCCGCGTGCGCAGCCTGTCCGACGCGGCGCTCGCCGAATATTTCGCGACGGCGAACGCGCAACGCACGGTTCGCATCGGTGTGATCGCCGACGTGGCGGGCGCCTATGTATCGGAGCGCTCGCTGCACGAGCAGCTCGCGCTGGCGCAGCGCACGCTGGATGCCCGCCAACGCATGGCCGCGCTCACGCAGCGCCGTTACGCGGCCGGCACGAGCGACGCGATCGAGCTGCGCTCGGCCGAGATGCTGGTGGCCTCCGCGCGCGA
>NZ_JAAGPB010001150.1:0-682 GCF_017104585.1 Burkholderia sp. Ac-20392 | reverse complement strand
CCCCCGCCCCCCTCCCCCGGCTCATCCCCTCTTCCCCTCCCCTCCCCTCTTCCGCTCTCCCCGCCCGCCCGGCCGCGCCCGCTCGGCATCTGTGCCGCATGCGGCGGCATCGCGATGATCGTCGGACCGACGCTCGGCGGCGTGCTGATCCACGCATTCGGCTGGCGCAGCATCTTCGCCGTCGTGATCCCGTTCGGCGTGGCCGCGATCGCGCTGGCCCGCGCCGTCGTGCCGGAATCGGCCGATCCACAAGGCCGGCGCTTCGATCCAGCCGCCCAGGCGCTCGGCGCGATCGCGATCGGCTGCGTCGTGTTCGCGACGATCGATGCGCGTCACGACGCGCTGCGCGCGGTGCTGCTGGTCGCGACCAGTGCGGCTGCCATCGCGCTGTTCGTGCGGATCGAACGGCGGCTCGGCACGGCCGCGCTCGTGCCGCTCGACCTGTTCGCGAACCGGGCGTTTCGCGGGATGCTCGTCGGCAACGGCGCGATGACGTTCGGCGGCTACGGGATGCTGTTCGTGCTGCCGCTCGCCTGGCAGAGCCACCACGTGCTCGACGCCACCGGGGCAGGTTTCGCGCTGTTGCCGATGTCGGTGCCGTTCGCGCTCGTGTCGTTCGGCTCCGGCGCATTCGCGGCCCGCTTCGGCGGGCGCACGGCCGGCGCCGGCGGCGTCGCGCTGG
>NZ_JAAGPB010001149.1:0-675 GCF_017104585.1 Burkholderia sp. Ac-20392 | reverse complement strand
TTCCCGCGCCTGGGAGCGTGTATTCTTTCCTCACCCGTCCGGCTCGGGCTGCCGGTCCGTCGCTCACGCTGCGCCACGTGCGGGATTCGGCTGCCGCGCGCACGCGGCTGTTCGATCCGGCCGGCCAGATCGTCGCGGTGCTCGTGCTGGGGCTGCTGACGGGCGGGATCATCCGTGCCGGCGCGCTGGGGATTGGCGATCCGTATGCGGCGGGCGCGCTGGCCGCGTCGGTCGTGCTCGGCGCACTGTTTGTCGCGATCGAGCGGCGCGTGGCCGCGCCGATGCTGCAGCTCGCGTTCTTCCGGATCGCGCGCGTGCCCGGCGTACTCGCGATCGGCGCGGTCACGAATGCCGCGTTCTACGGGCTGATCTTCTCGCTGAGCCTCTATTTCCAGAACGCGCGCGGGTTCACCGCGACCGAGTCGGGGCTGGCGCTCGCGCCGCTCACGATCATCATGCTCGCCAACATCGCGAGTGCGCGGCTCGCCGTCCGCCACGGATTCCGCACGACCGTCATCGTCGGCCTCACGGTGTCGCTCGCCGGCTACGTGTGGCTGTGGCAGACGCTCGGCGCGCACACGCCGTATGCCCTATTGGCACCCGGGCTTGCGGCGATGGCGATCGGCGGCGGCATCGCGATTCCCGCGCTGACGTCCACGATGCTCGGCAGCGTCA
>NZ_JAAGPB010001148.1:0-690 GCF_017104585.1 Burkholderia sp. Ac-20392 | reverse complement strand
CGCGCGCGCCACCACAGCACACCGCCCGCGGCCGCGAGCGCGACGCACACGAGGAGGGCGATCAGGAGACCGACGAGCGTCGCACCGCCGGACTTCTGCGCGCTCGGCTGCGCGGCCGACACGAGATTGACCGGATCGGCGGCGACCGACGTGACGCTCACTTCGTCGTACGTCAGCCCTTCGACGCTATGGACGACGAGGTTCTTGATCTGCGGCGTCAGCGTCGCGAGATTCGCGTTCGGCCGGTACTTGATGAACACCGACGCCGACGACGGCTTCGCGACCTGTGCGAGCGGATCGTTGTTCGGCAGCACGATGTGCACGCGCGCGACGACGACGCCGTCAATTTTCGACAGCGTGTCCGACAGCTCCTGCGACACGCCGTAGATGAACCGCACGCGCTCCTCGGTCGGCGTCGACACGAGGCCGTCCTTCTTGAACAGCGCGCCGAGATCGTCGTAGCGCGTCGCGGGCAGCCCGCGCGCGCGCAGCACTTCCATCGCCCTGACAATCTGCTTGTCGTCGACGGCGAGCGTCCACGTCTTGCCGCCGTCGGGCGTCTTCTTCTGCGCGTCGACACCGTTCTGGAGCAGCGCGGCCATCATCTCGTTGCAGTCGCGCTCGGCGAGGCCGCCGTACAGCTCCTGCTGGCAGCCGGCGACGAGCGCCGCGCACGCGAGCAGCGCGGCA
>NZ_JAAGPB010001147.1:0-754 GCF_017104585.1 Burkholderia sp. Ac-20392 | reverse complement strand
CGGCGAGGATGGCGACGCGCTCGCGACCGTGCGCGGCGTGCGCTACGTCGTGCATCGCGGGCCGCTCGTCGATCGCGGCGTCACGTCGGGCAGCGTGCTGACGTTCCAGGAATCGCGTGCGGTCGAACGGCTCGACCGCGCGCTGCGTTCGCAGCCCACCACGCAGCAGTTCGCGGCGCGCTACGCGCTCGACGACGTGGTCGGTGCATCGGTGCCGATGGCGCGCGTGCGCGATCTCGTGCGCCGCTACGCGAAATCCGACGCAACCGTGCTCGTGCTCGGCGAAAGCGGCACCGGCAAGGAAATGATCGCGCAAAGCCTGCACGCGCTGTCCGCGCGGCGCAGCTACCCGTTCGTCGCGGTCAACTGCGGCGCGTTTCCGGAAGCGCTGCTCGAAAGCGAGCTGTTCGGCTATGAGGAAGGCGCGTTCACCGGTGCGCGGCGCGGCGGCAAGACCGGCCTGTTCGAAGCCGCCCACCGCGGCACGCTGTTTCTCGACGAGATCGGCGAGATGCCGCCGTCGCTGCAGAGCCGGCTGCTGCGCGTGCTGCAGGAGCGCGAAGTGATCCGCCTCGGTTCGACCGAGCCGATCCGCATCGACGTGCGCGTGATCGCCGCGACGCACCGTCCGCTGCTCGCGGCCGTCGAGGCCGGCACGTTCCGCGCGGATCTCTATTACCGGCTCAACATCCTGAACGTCGGCCTGCCGCCGCTGCGCGAGCGCGCCGCCGACATCCCGGCGCTCGCGGCCCCA
>NZ_JAAGPB010001146.1:0-691 GCF_017104585.1 Burkholderia sp. Ac-20392 | reverse complement strand
GCGGTCGGGTGGCGCGCGTACCGGCTGAACGCGAGCCTCGGCGGCGTCGCGCCGCCCGAATTCGTGCGCGCGATCGACGTGCCGGGGCTGCGCGTGCAGCGCCTCGCTTACCAGAACAATCAGTGGACTCTCGAAGGAGTGCTCTATGCGAAATAGTCGCGTCCGATGGATGTGCTCACTTGGCCTGGCGATGCTCGCCGGCGCCGTGCGCGCGGCGGCGCCCGTGTCGTCCGACGACGACGGCGCGACCGCCGCGCGGCTCACGCAGTTGCAAAGCGAGACGGTGCTGCTGCAGGCGCAGTTGAAGAAGCTCGAGACCGAGCAGCAGGTCGCCGAGCGATCCGCACAGCTCGCTCGCGCGCGCGGCGGTGCGCCGGCCGGGCAATTCGCGGTGACGGCGATCGAAGGGGTCGGCAAGCGCGCGTTCGCGACGCTGCGGATGAACGGCGGCGCCGAATTCGAAGTGCAGCGCGGCGACGTGCTGCCGGACGGTGGACGCGTCGTCGCGATCGAGCCGCGTGCGGTCGTCGTGTCGAATCGCGGGCGCACCACGAGGCTGTCGACGGCGTCGCCGTCGCCGTCGTACGCGGGCAATCCGCCGCTGCCGGCCGACCCGGCCGCACCGCCGCCGATGCTGCCCACACTGCCGGCGAGCGGATCATGAGCCACGCCGCACAACGACCCGATGCGA
>NZ_JAAGPB010001145.1:0-705 GCF_017104585.1 Burkholderia sp. Ac-20392 | reverse complement strand
GTGCCGACGCCACGCACGTCGCACGATTTCCGCGAACGCGCCGACGAGCAGCAGCACGGCGCCCCACAGCGCGACCTCCGGCACGAGCCGCGTGACGAGGCCGCCGACCACCGCGCCCGCGAGGAAGCAGAAGCTGATCGTCGCGAGCAGCGCCGAGTCGTGCAGCGCACCCGCGTCGTAGCGCGGGATCAGCCCGACGAACAGCTTCTGCGCGGCGCGCCGCAGGTTGCCGGTGGTCATCACCGACGTGTACGACAGTTCCTCGAGGTGGGTGAACGACAGCGTCTGCAGCGTCGCGACGAACGAAATGCCGGGGATCAGCCACGCGCTCGACGCGCCGACGAGGCCGCTCGCGGCGACGCCGAGAAAGGCGATCTCGACGAGCAGGCTCGCGAACGCCGTGTGCTTCATCCAGCCGCGCTGCGCGGCGAGGCCGAGCAGGTGCGCGACGAACACCGCGATCACGAAGCCGACGAGCGGCGGCACGTGATGCAGCGCGGCGGCCCATTCGCCGGCCGACAGGTTGATGCCGAGCAGCGCGACGTTGCCGGTCATCGTGTTCGCGAACACGTGGCCGTGGCCGACATACGTGTACGCGTCGAGGTAGCCGCCGGACAGCGTCAGCAACGCGGCGACAGTGAGATTGCGGCTGGCGCCGTCGAGATCCATCGAGCCTCCCGTGGTGCGCGCCGCCCGGCCGCGCGA
>NZ_JAAGPB010000117.1:0-246 GCF_017104585.1 Burkholderia sp. Ac-20392 | reverse complement strand
AGACATCGGTGAGTGAATGTGACATACTGCGTAGATCGTCAGTGAGAGATGCGTTGAGGAGCGAGTAACGTAGTGCGTAATGTTGATATATGGTGGGCTGCAGTAGCGGTATATTAGCGTAGGTACATAAAGTTTGTGAGAAGTATGAGTCGTTAAAGTAAGTCACAACATATTTGTCATTTTTTTTTTTTTTTTTTTTCTTTTTTTTTTTTTTTTTTTCTTTTTTTTTTTTTAATGATCCGGCCA
>NZ_JAAGPB010000116.1:0-20233 GCF_017104585.1 Burkholderia sp. Ac-20392 | reverse complement strand
CACTGACGAACTGGCACAGGCTCCCGGCCAGCACGAACAGGTGCCAGATGCCATGCCCGTGGCGGATGCGTTCGTCGTTGATGAAGAAGTAGATCCCGGCGCTGTAGATCAACCCGCCGGCCACGAGCCACGCGGTGCCGACCGGCGGCAGCGCGTGGATCAACGGACGCACCGCGACGAGCGCGAGCCAGCCCATCGCCACGTACAGGATCATCGACAGCAGGCGCGTACGCCGCCCGAGCGTCAGTTCCTGCACGATGCCGAATACGGCCAGCCCCCAGCTCACACCGAACAGCGACCAGCCCCACGGGCCGCGCAGCGTGACCAGCGTGAACGGCGTGTAGCTGCCGGCGATCAGCAGGTAGATCGCCGAGTGGTCGCACTTCTGCAGGATCGCTTTCAGGCGCGGATTGCGCACGCTGTGGTACAGCGTCGAAATCGCATAAAGCAGGATCAGCATCGCGCCGTACACGCTGAAGCTCACGACCTTGTACGGATCACCCTCGAGCGCGCCCATCGTCACGAGCGCCACGAGACCGACCACCGACAGCACCGCGCCGACGAGATGGGAAATGCTGTTGAAACGCTCACCGACATGCACGACGTGTTCTCCTGCGGGTCCATCGGGAAAAGAGGAAGCCCTATGATACCGGCCGGCGGATTTCGCCGTGCTGCGCTCGGGCAAACGGCGAGGCGCGCCGCCGGCCCGCCCATGAAAAAAGCGCCGCGACATGCATCGCGGCGCTTCCCTTTCGATTACCGGACTACCTGGGCAGCCCGGCTCAACAACACTTCCCCGCTCCCGACCCGTACCGCGCATTCTGACGCTCGCGGAAGAATTCCTCGTACGTCATCGGCTCGCGGTCCGGATGGGTCGCGCGCATGTGCGCGACGTAAGTGTCGTAGTCGGGCAGGCCGACCATCAGCCGCAACGCCTGCCCGAGGTAACGCCCCGCACTGCGCAGGTCGCCGCCAAGATCGCTGAACATCGCGGCCTCCCCTTAACGTCCGCTGCCGAGCGCCTGCGCGGCCGGCATCGCTTCGTACGGCGTCTCGCGCACGGTCGGCTTCGACTCGCGGCGCGCGCGCAGCACGGCGATCACGCCGTACACCGCGATCGCCACGACGACGAAGATGAACAGCCCGGCCAGCGCCGCGTCGATGTAGTCGTTGAAGATGATCCGCTTCATCTGCGCGATCGACTTCGCCGGCGCAAGCACCTTGCCTTCGTCCACCGCGGCCTGCAGCTTCGCGGCGTGCGCGAGGAAGCTGACCTTCGGGTTCGCATCGAAAATCTTCTGCCAGCCGGCGGTCAGCGTGCAGATCAGCAGCCACACGGTCGGCACGATCGTCACCCACGCATAGCGCTCGCGCTTCATCTTGAACAGCACGACGGTACCGAGCACCAGCGCGATCGCGGCGAGCATCTGGTTCGAGATGCCGAACAGCGGCCACAGCGTGTTGATGCCGCCGAGCGGATCGACCACACCCTGGTACAGGAAGTAGCCCCACGCGGCCACGCACAGCGCGGTGGCGACCAGGTTCGCGGGCAGCGACTCGGTGCGCTTGAGCGCCGGGTGGAACGTGCCGAGCAGATCCTGCAGCATGAAGCGGCCTGCGCGCGTACCGGCGTCGACGGCCGTCAGGATGAACAGCGCCTCGAACAGGATCGCGAAGTGATACCAGAACGCCATCATCGCTTCGCCGCCGATCACCTGGTGCAGGATGTGCGCCATGCCGACGGCCAGCGTCGGTGCACCGCCCGCGCGCGCGATGATCGTCGTTTCGCCGACGGCCTTCGCGGTCTGCGTCAGCATGTCAGGCGTCAGCACGAAGCCCCATTGCGTGACAGTGTTGGCCACTGCTTCCGGCGTCGTGCCGAGCACGGCGGCCGGCGCGTTCATCGCGAAGTAGATGCCCGGCTCGATCACGCTCGCGGCGACCAGCGCCATGATCGCGACGAACGATTCCATCAGCATCGCGCCGTAACCGATGAAGCGCGCGTTGGTTTCGTTGTCGATCAGCTTCGGCGTCGTGCCCGACGAGATCAGCGCGTGGAAGCCCGACACCGCGCCGCACGCGATCGTGATGAACAGGAACGGGAACAGGCCGCCCGACCACACGGGGCCCGTGCCGTCGACGAACTTCGTCAGCGCGGGCATCTTCAGTTCCGGCGCGACGACCAGGATGCCGATCGCGAGGCCGAGGATCGTGCCGATCTTCAGGAAGGTCGACAGGTAGTCGCGCGGCGCGAGCAGCAGCCACACCGGCAGCACCGAGGCGACGAAGCCGTAGCCGATCAGGATCCACGTGAGCTGCGTGCCCGTGAACGTGAACCACGCGGCGAGCGTCGGCGAATCGTGCACGTGCTGGCCGAACGCGATCGACGCCATCAGCAGCACGAAGCCGATGATCGACACTTCGCCGATGCGGCCCGGACGGATGTAGCGCGTGTAGACGCCCATGAACAGCGCGATCGGAATCGTCGCGGCGACGGTGAACGTGCCCCACGGCGAATTGGTCAGCGCCTTCACGACGATCAGCGCGAGCACCGCGAGGATGATCACCATGATCAGGAACGCGCCGAACAGCGCGATCACGCCGGGCACCGTGCCGAGCTCCATCTTGACGAGATCGCCGAGCGAGCGGCCGTCGCGGCGCGTCGAGATGAACAGCACGATGAAGTCCTGCACCGCGCCGGCGAACACGACGCCGGCCAGGATCCACAGCATGCCGGGCATGTAGCCCATCTGCGCGGCGAGCACGGGCCCGACGAGCGGGCCGGCGCCGGCGATCGCAGCGAAGTGATGGCCGAACAGCACGTACTTGTTGGTCGGCACGTAGTCGAGGCCGTCGTTGTACTTGACGGCCGGCGTCATCCGCAGCCCGTCGAGCTGCATGACCTTGCTGGCGATGAAACGGCTGTAGAAGCGATACGCGATCAGATACACGCAGACTGCGGCGATCACGATCCAGAGGGCACTGACGCGCTCGCCGTGTGCGAGTGCGATCGTGCCGAACGCGAACGCGCCGAGCAGCGCGACCGCAATCCAGAGCAGGGTACTGGAAGCCCGATTCATGGCGTCTCCTGGTCTCCAATGTGGTTTTAGATGGCATGCGGCGAGGGTGCCGCATACACGTGACGTCGATGCGTCGTGCCCCGGTCTCGTTGAGACCGGAGCGATGGGCCGTAGTATTCCGTGCGACCGGGGCGGCTTACAAGCGGTTAACTACGTATGCGGAGCTACGTAGAATTACGTAGATGCGTGCGCAACGTTCGAGCGGAAGGGTCGGGAAACGCGCCGGCCTGCCCGGCGCGGCACGATGCAAAACGGCCGACCTGTGCGCAACGTTCGGGCGGAAAGGTCCGGAAACGCACCGGCCTTCGAGGCGCGGCACGATGCAAAACGGCCGGCAACTGAGGTGCCGGCCGCTGATGTGAAACGAATGAAACCCGCGTCGCGCGCCGCCGCCCTCGCTGACGGCGCATCGCCACGTGATGCTTTGCTACGACTGCCGCTCGGCTGCCACGACCGGCTCCGCCCGGTTGTCGCGCGCGCCGCTTGCCGCCGCCGGCTTCTCCCAGAACGTCGCGTTTTTGATGCCGAGCGCAGCCGGATCGAACGACGGCTCGCGTCCCGCGCGCTTCTGCGCTTCGTAGTCGCGCAGCGCCTTGAGCGCCGGCTTCTGCAGCAGCAGGATCGCGACGATGTTGAGCCACGCCATCAACCCGACGCCGATGTCGCCCAGCGCCCACGCGACGCTCGCGCTCTTCACCGCGCCGTACAGCGTGGCAAGCAGGATCACCCCGCCAGCACGAACGTGCCCGCGGCGCTGCTGCGCGCACGGCTCAGGTATGCAACGTTGGTTTCCGCGATGTAGTAGTACGCGAGGATCGTGGTGAACGCGAAGAAGAACAGCGCCATCGCGACGAATGCCGCGCCGAAACCGGGCAGCACCGATTCGACGGCCATCTGCGTGTAGCCCGGGCCGGCCTCGATGCCGGCCGCGCCCGAGAACAGCGCGCGGCCGCCCGGCGCGACCACGTTGTACGCGCCGGTGATCAGGATCATGAAGCCCGTCGCCGAGCAGACGAACAGCGTATCGACGTAGACGGAGAACGCCTGCACGAGCCCCTGCTGCGCCGGGTGCGTCACTTCGGCGGCCGCCGACGCGTGCGGGCCGGTGCCCTGCCCCGCTTCGTTCGAATAGACGCCGCGCTTCACGCCCCACTGGATCGCCATGCCGAGCACCGCGCCGAAGCCGGCCTCGAAGCCGAACGCGCTTTCGAACACCAGCTTGACGACGCCCGGCAGGCGCTCGATGTCGAGCGCGATCACGACGCACGCGATCAGGATGTAGCCGAGCGCCATGAACGGCACGACGATTTCCGCGACGCGCGCGATCCGCTTCACGCCGCCGAAGATGATCAGCCCGAGCAGCAGCACGAGCACCGCGCCGGTGACGGGCTTCGCGATGCCGAAGGAATTCTCGATCGCGGACGAGATCCCGTTCGCCTGCACGCCCGGCAGCAGCAGCCCGCACGCGAGCACGGTGGCAATCGCGAACGCGATCGCATACCAGCGGATGCCGAGCCCCTTCTCGATGTAATACGCGGGGCCGCCGCGATACTGCCCTTCGCGCCGCACCTTGTAGATCTGCGACAGCGTCGATTCGACGAACGCGGTGCTCGCACCGAGGAACGCGACGAGCCACATCCAGAACATCGCGCCGGGGCCGCCGAACGTGATGGCCGTCGCGACGCCCGCGATGTTGCCGGTGCCGACGCGCCCCGACAGCGACATCGCCAGCGCCTGGAACGACGACACGCCTTCCGCTGACGCCTTGCTGCCACGCATCAGGCGCAGCATCTCGATGAAGTGGCGCACCTGCGCGAAACGCGTGCGCAGCGAAAAGTACAGCCCCGCGGCAAGACAGAGAAAGATGAGCGCGGGGCTCCAGATGACACCATTGAGCGAATCGACGAGTTTTTCCATGAGGCGTTTCTGCTGAAGGCGGGAATGACGCGTGGCGGAGGGTCGGATCCGTTACGCGAGCGCGCGGGAGTCACGACTACGGACGGATCCGAATTGATCTTTCATTTATATTACATGCCTTACGATTTCATTCGGAATTGGGGTGTCCCCCAAGCGGCGTGCGACGAGCCCGGGCGGCGTGGCGACGACGTGATCGGCAATCGGGCCAGGTCATGCGCCGGGTGCTTCGAATCTCACGGCGCTGCACGGCCCCGCACCCGAACGGCATTGATCCCGGCCGGCGCACCCCTTACAGTGTTCGCCTGCCTTGATACCGGAACCGCCATGCCGATCGGATTTCAGAAAATGCACGCGAACGGCGACGACTTCGCGATCGTCGACCTGCGCGGCGCCCCGCATGCGATCGACGGCCGCCTCGCCCGGCAAATGGGCGACCGGAAGCGCGGTATCGGCTTCAACCAGCTCGCGGTCGTGTCCGACTGCGACGACGCGGCGGCCCGCGTCGCGTTCTGGAACGCCGACGGCTCGCCGCTCGATACCTGCGGCAGCGCGACACGCGGCGTCGCGTGGCACCTGATGCGGGAAACCGGCCTGTCGTCGCTCGTGCTGCGGACTCCCCGCGGGTATCTCGTGTGCTCGACGGAGGCGAACGGCCTGATCACGGTCGAGATGGGCAGGCCGCTCACCGGCTGGCGGGACGTGCCGCTCGCCGAGGCACTCGACACCCTCGCGCTGCCGCTGCCCGGCGCGCCGGCCGCGTGCAACATGGGCAATCCACATTGCACGTTCTTCGTCGACGATCTCCGCGCGATCGACGTCGCGGCGCTCGGCCCGGCCATCGAAACGCATCCGCTGTTTCCGCAGAAAACCAACGTGCACTTCGTTCAGGTCATCGATCGCACGCATATTCGCCTGCGCATCTGGGAGCGCGGCGGCGGCGTGCCGCTCGGTTCGGGATCGTGTTCGTGCGGCGCGGTCGTCAATGGCATCCGGCGCGGGCTGCTGGATGCGTCGGTGCGCGTCGAATGCGACGGCGGCGACGTCACGGTGCGCTGGGATGGCGCCGGTAGCGTGCTGCTGAGCGGGCCGGTTGCGTTCGGGTTCAGCGGGGTGTGGCTGTGACGGCCGACGACGCACGCACGTTCCAGGCACTCCGTCCGCGCCTGCAGAAGATCGCGTACCGGATGCTCGGTTCCGTCGCGGACGCCGAGGACATCGTGCAGGACGTCTGGCTGCGGTGGCACGACGCAGCGCGCGACAGGATCGACAACACCGAAGCGTGGCTCGTCTCGGTCACGACACGCACCTCGATCGACCGCCTGCGCGCCGCGAAGATCCGGCGCGAGCATTACACGGGGATCTGGCTGCCCGAACCGGAACTCGGCGAATCGCCCGCGACGCCCGAGGAAATGACGGAACGCGCGAACGACGTGTCGGTCGCGTACCTGCTGCTGCTCGAACGGTTGGCGCCGGAAGCGCGCGCGGCCTTCCTGCTGCGCGAAGTGTTCGATGCCGACTACGACGAGATTGCCGACGCGATCGGCAAATCCGAAGCCGCATGCCGGCAGCTCGTCAGCCGGGCGAAGGCCCAGTTGCGCGACGACGACAGGCCGCGCCACGTCGTGCCGCGTGAAACGCACCGGCAACTGCTGCAAACCTTTTCGCACGCGCTCGCGCAAGGCGATTTTCCGTCGATCCAGGCGCTCCTCGCCGAAGACGCGATGCTGATCGGCGACGGCGGCGGCAAGGTCCAGAGTTTCCCGAAACCGATGGTCGGCGGTCGCCGCATCGCCCAGCTGTTCTACGCGACGTGGTTGCGCTGCGGCAGCGGCGTCGAAATGCGTCCGGTCGTGCTGAACGACGAGTGGGCGATGCTGCGCTTCATCGCCGGTCAGCTCGAATCCGCGATTGCGTTCGAGACGGACGGCACGCGCATCGTGCGGATTCTCGTGCAGCGCAACCCCGACAAGCTCGCGCGCATCGCGGCCGCGTGCGGCGCCGGCTAGCGCCTGACGACCGACCGGCTGAAGCGCGACGCGCGCGCCGTGCACCGCTCGACGGGGCATTGGTGCAGCGCGCGCAACACGATGCGTCCCTCTGCGTGGCTACCGCGCGCCGCCACGCGCTCCTAAGATGATTTCGCGCGGCGCCCTGCCGCCCCATGACACCCGCCGAGCGCGGGCAAGCCTCTTCGTCGCCAGGAGAAATCATGACGCAGCGTCTCAACTACATGCATCAATCGCCGGAGCTGTTCAAGCAATTCCTCGAACTCAGCAACTTGCTGCGCAGCAGCGCGATCGAGGAATCGATCCGTGATCTCGTGTCGGCGCGCGCGTCGCAACTCAACGGCTGCGCATTCTGCCTCGACATGCACGTGAAGGAGGCTCGCCTTCACGGCGAGCGCGAATTGCGCCTTCACCATCTCGCCACGTGGCGCGAATCGACGCTGTTCTCGCCACGCGAGCGGGCCGCGCTGGCGTGGACCGAAGTGCTGACGAAACTGCCCGAGCACGGCGTGCCGGACGACGTCTACGATCGCGTGCGCGGCCAGTTGTCCGAGAAGGAATTGTCGGACCTGACGTTCGAAGTGATGGCGATCAACGGCTGGAACCGCGCCAATGTCGCGTTCCGGACCTTACCGGGTTCGGCCGACAAGGCTTACGGCCTCGACAAGGCGAATCTCGCCTGACGCCCGCGCCCGGCTTCGGGCCGCAGCCCTCCTTCTCCGCCGGCCGCCTGCCGGCGGTATCACTGGAATCCATCCGATGATTCGCTTGAAACATGCCGCCGCGGCCGCGCTCGTCGTCGCGGCCGCCACCGCCGGCGCCGTCCACGCGGCGCCTTCCGCCATCGTCACCCCGCTGATGACGAAGCCGCTCACCGAATACCCGGGCAAGGAAGCCGAGATGATCTCGGTCGAATATCCGCCCGGCGCGGTCGACCCCGTCCACCGTCACCACGCCGAGGCGTTCGTCTATGTCGTGGAGGGCTCGATCGTGATGCAGGTGAAGGGCGGCGAGCCCGTCACGCTGAAGCCGGGCCAGACCTTCTACGAGGGGCCCGACGACCTGCATACGGTCGGACGCAACGCGAGCCGCACGAAACCTGCGAAGTTCATCGTGCTGCTGTTGAAGGACAAGGGCGCACCCGTGCTCGTGCCGGAAAAATAACCGGCCCGCACGCCGCCGCGTCCCTTTTTTAAAAAATGCGGCGGGCGGTGTCACAGGCGGCAATGCTGAAACGTCTAGTCGCATATGGACACCACGAATCCAGCGCCTCCATGTCAGACACCTCCATCCGCCGCCCTGACGCCGACGACCCTTTTGCGCGCAGCTTCTCGACCTGCTACGCCGGTGTCGTCACCTTTCTTGCCGTCGTCACCGAAGGCAGCTTCGCCCGCGCCGCCGATCGCCTCGGCGTCGGCCGCTCGTCGGTCAGCCGCCACGTGCAGCGGCTCGAGGACCGGCTCGACGCGCGCCTGTTCCAGCGCACGACACGCAGCATGTCGCTGACGCGCGAAGGCGAACTCTTCTATGAGAACTGCCGGCCCGGCATCGAACATCTCGCGCAGGCGCTCGAGGACATGCGCGAGCTGCGCAGCGGCCCGCCGAGCGGACACCTGCGGATCGGCTCGACGCCCGGCTTCGGCCGCAAGATCATCGCGCCGCTGCTGCGCGATTTCCATGCGCAGTATCCGGACATCACGCTCGAGCTGTTGCTGAACGACCGGCCGGCCGATTTCTCCGCCGACCGCATCGACGTCGAGTTTCGCGACGGCCGCATGGAAGACAGTGCGATCGTCGCGCGCCAGCTGATTCCGATGCAGATGATCGTCTGCGCGTCGCCGTCGTACCTGCACCGGCACGGCTTGCCGCGTCATGTGGACGAGCTTGCGCAGCATCGCTGCATCAACCTGCGCACCGCGTCGGGTCGCGTGACGGAATGGGAATTCAAGGTCGACGGGCTGACCCAGCAGCGCCAGCTCGCCGCGCATCACACCTTCAACGACATGGATCTGGTCGTACGCGCGGCGCTCGACGGGCTCGGCATCGCGCAACTGCCGGCGTACCAGGTGTGCGACCTGCTCGCCGACGGGCAACTGGTGAGCTGCCTCGGCCAGCACGCGCCGGACGACGGCGGACACTATCTCTGTTACCTGAGCCGCAAGCATCTGCCGACACGCATACGCGTGTTCATCGACTACATGATCGAGCAGACGCGCGCGCGCGATCTGCAGTGCCTGACGACGATGACCACGATGACGACGACGGCGCCGCTGGAGACGGTCGATTGATGCATTCGAAACAACATCGTGAGCACCTGCGAGGCTCTACCGGATCGCGCGGCGTCTGCTTACGATGCGGGCTGGTCGAACGGCGTGCGGGCACCGGGGCACGTCGTTCGGCAAGGTGCCGGCGCACGCGCGCGAATGCGATGCGCGCCGGCTTCGACAGATTCATGCGGCGCGCATCTCGCGCGCCCGTTCAAGGAGAGCAAACGTGAAGATCGTCGTGATTGGTGGTACCGGCCTCATCGGCAGTAAAGTCGTCAGAAACCTGATCGCGCGCGGCCACGACGCCATGGCGGCCGCGCCGTCGACAGGCGTCGATACGATCACGGGCGCGGGGCTGGGCGACGCGCTGGCGGGCGCGGACGTCGTGGTCGATCTCGCGAACTCGCCGTCGTTCGAGGAAGCGGCCGTGAAGGCATTCTTCGAAACGTCGGGACGCAACCTGTTCGCCGCGGAGCGCGCGGCGGGCGTGCGCCATCACGTCGCGCTCTCGGTGGTCGGCACCGACCGCCTGCAGCAAAGCGCGTATTTCCGCGGCAAGATCATTCAGGAAGACCTGATCCGCGCAGCAGGCGTGCCATACACGATCGTGCGCTCGACGCAGTTCTTCGAATTCGTCGGCGCGATCGCACAGGCAAGCGCCGAAGGCGACACCACGCGGCAGACCACCGCGTTCTTCCAGCCGATCGCATCGGACGACGTCGCGGCCGCCGTCACCGATGTCGCGCTCGACGCACCGCGCAACGGCATCGTCGAAATCGGCGGCCCCGATCGGGTGCGGATCGCCGACCTGGTCGACCATTTCCTGAAGGTCACGCACGACCCGCGCACGGTCGTCAGGGACGCGGGCGCCGATTACTTCGGCGCGATGCTGCAGGACGACACGCTCGTCCCCGGGCCCGGCGCGCGCCTCGGTGCGACGACCTTCGACACGTGGTTCCAGAAAAGCCAGCCCGCGCGCTGAGCCGCACCGCAGGATCACGCACGCCATGACGCCGCTGCGCCCGCCGCCGCTCTCGCTGCTCGACAAGTATCGCGGGCGGGAACCGCAGACGCTCTATTCGACGACGGTGACCGTCACGGGTGGGGCGGCGGAGCACGGCCGCGCGTCGGGCGTTGCGCGTTCCGACGACGGCCGTCTCGATGTGGAGCTGCGCCTGCCGTCCGCGCTCGGCGGGCCGGGCGACGGCCCGAACCCGGAACAGCTGTTTGCCGCGAGCTATGCGGCGTGCTTTCACGGGGCGCTGAGCCTGCTCGCCGCGCGGGCCGGCGTGTCGATCGCCGGCGCTTCGGTCCGCGCCTCGGTCGACTTCTGCCGCGATCCGGTGGATGGGCTGTTCATGCTGAGCGCGAACATTCGCGTGCGGCTGCCGGGCGTCGAGCGCACGGTGGCCGAAGAACTCGTCCGCAATACGGAACGCTTCAGCCCTTATACGAAGATGGCGCACGAAGGCATCAGCCACGTCGTGGCGCTCGCGCCGCCGGACGATCCATCGAGCGGCTGATCACGGACGGGAGGCCCGGCGCATCGCGCGCCGGGCCGTGCAAGTCAGCGCTTGCTCACTGCTTTTCGTCGATCTTCTTCGGCTTCGGCGGCGACGGCACCTTCGCGTACTGGAACGCCGGGGTCGCCTTCAGCGCATCCTTCGTCGCACCCGGCAGGTAGATGTTGCCTTTGCGCACGTCGAGCGATGCGATCGGCACCGCGACGTCATGCGCGGCCACGCCGAGGAAGCCGCCGGCCGACACGATCGCCGCCGACACCGAGCCGTCCGGTGCGACGATCAGGTCGCGCACGGTGCCGACCTTCTGGTTATCGTCGTTGTAGACGGCCTTGCCGAGCACGCTCTTCTTCACGCTCCAGCCTTCGAGCAGTGCCTGCGATTGCTCGACGGTCACGCTGATCGGCTGCGCGCCCGCGATCTGCGCGTGTGCGCTGACGCTCGATGCGAGGACGGTTGCTGCGATGAGGGTCTTGTAGAAAGCCATGCTGTCATGTACTCCGGTGAATTGTTGTCGGTGTCGGCGGCCGGCCAAGCCGCCTCCGTGCCTGCGCCGCGTGAAGCACGGCGGCTCGCGCACGACGCATCGCACCGGCCCATGTTAGCGCCACTCGCGAAACGCTGCATCGGACGCGATGACGCAGCCCCCGTCACGCGCCCCGCGCGACGGCGACATTACGGACACCGCAACGAATCGCGCACGCGGTCGAACTCCGGCAGATAACGCGCGTAGTTTTCCTCGCGCGCCGTGTAGATCAGCGCGCAAGTCTTCGTGTCGCCGGAGGTCAGCACGGCCGCCTGGTGCACGATTTCATCGTTGAGCGCCCCCTTGTGCTCACACATCGTTGCGGGCCGGCCCGCTATCGTGCCGTTCCCCGCGTGCGACCAATCGACCGCACTGCCACTGTCCTTGACCGCATCGACCATCTCTTCGCAGAAGCTCGACATCGTGTCGTCGCTCTTGTCGCCGATGACGAACTCGATCCCCGCCGACATCATCCCGAACCTGAAACGACGGATCCGGTAGGTCGCGTCGCCGCGATCCTCCGGCTGGTTCGCGACCCGCCATCCTGCCGGCAAATGCAGCTCGGCCGGCGCCGGATAATTGCGCACGAGCCGCAGGTCGTTGTCGAAATTCAGCACGCCCGCGACACCCAGCACCACGATCGCCACGGCAATCGACAGCCAGACGCCGAGCAGCGTCAGCAGGCCGATGCCCGCCGCGCGCCAGTTCGATTGCAGCGCGCCGCCGGCGGCCCGGTGCGCGTCGACGGCTGCGCCTTGCGCGTGCCGTCCGTAAAAAATCGTCCCGGCGAGACCGGCAATGACGACCGCATGCACGAGCGCGTGCGGCACCACCGAGGTTTCCGGTATGTCCGCCGCTGCATACAGCACGATCGACACGAGCGTAACGAGCGCCGTGACGAGAATCTGCCGCTGCGCGAGCGCGCGGTGGCCCAGGCGCCGCGCGTTCGCCGCGAGCAGGATGCCGCCGGCGAGCGGCGAGCCGAGAAATGCCGCCCAGCCGACGCCCGCCATCGTGAACAGCTTGCCGGGCGGCACCGGTGCCGTCGATGCCATCGATTCCGTCGGGCCGGAAGCAGCCGGTTCGCCCGGCATGGCCGGTGCGTCGGACGGGAAATCGGTCATGTCGGCGTCGCCCCCGTCACGCGTTGCGCGACTGCGCGCGTCGTTGCCGCACGGCGTCGGCCAACACGTCGAGCACGGGTTCCGTCTGCGTCCAGCTCAGGCATGCATCCGTGATCGATACGCCGTACTTCAGCGGTACACCCGGCTTCAGGTCCTGGCGCCCGGCCTCGAGATGGCTCTCGACCATCACGCCGACGATCCGCTGCTCGCCCTGCGACAGCTGCCGCGCGAGATCCTGCGCGACGTCGATCTGCCGGTCGTGCGACTTGTTCGAGTTCGCGTGCGAGCAGTCGACCATCACCTGCTCGCGCAAGCCGGCCTTGCGCAGCACCGCGCAGCTCGCCTCGACATGCTCGGCGTCGTAGTTCGGGCCGTTCTTGCCGCCGCGCAGGATCACGTGCGCGTCGTCGTTGCCGCGCGTCTCGAAGATCGCGGCCATCCCCATCTTCGTCATTCCCATGAACGCATGGCTCGCGGCCGCGGCGACGATCGCGTCGGACGCGACCTGCACGCCGCCGTCGGTGCCGTTCTTGAAGCCGATCGGGCAGCTCAGGCCCGACGCGAGCTGACGATGGCTCTGGCTCTCGGTCGTGCGCGCGCCGATCGCGCCCCACGCGATCAGGTCGGCGATGTACTGCGGGCTCAGCAGGTCGAGAAATTCGGTCGACGCCGGCAGGCCCAGCGCGTTGATGTCGAGCAGCAACTGTCGCGCGGCACGCAGCCCTTCGTTGATGCGGAAGCTGCCGTCGAGACGCGGATCGTTGATGTAGCCCTTCCAGCCGACCGTCGTGCGCGGCTTCTCGAAGTAGACGCGCATCGTGATCAGCAGGTCGTCCTTCAGCGCATCCGCGGCGATCTTCAGGCGGCGCGCGTAATCGAGTGCCTGGTCGTGATCGTGGATCGAGCACGGGCCGACGACGAGCAGCAGCCGGTCGTCGCGGCCGTGCAGGATGTCGCCGATCGCGCGACGCGTGTCCTCGACGAGCGTCTGCGTGGCGGCCGGCACCGGCAGTTCGTCCAGCAGCAGCGCCGGCGAAATCAGCGGGCGCACGGCGCCGATGCGGACGTCGTCGATGCGCGTGGTGTCCTGCGTCGCGTCGGCGCTGCCTACCTCGCGATCGTGGGAAGGATTGTCGAGGTTCTGCATGGTGATTCTCCGGGGGACGTCTGGAATGATGGGCAGGCTCGATTATGGCACCCGGGCGGGGCGGCGGCGGGGTGCGGCAGGGGGCGGGTGCGGCGGGATGACGGCAGCGCGACGGAAATCAAAAGGCCCAATGAAAAAAGGCGACCCGCGAAGGGTCGCCCGGTCATGCGCCACATCGCGCGGCGTGTTGCCTAGTGCAGCGTCTCGGGCGCCAGCGAATTGCTCGGCAGCAGCGACGTCAGCCAGCAATTGCTCGGCGCGGCTTTCCCGTTGAAACGGTCGTAGAGCCACGGCAGCATGCCGGCCACCCACGGCACGATCGCGCCCGCGTGCTCGAGCGGATACTCGTTGTACGTGACCGGGGTGCCACTCGCGCAGAACTTCTGCGCCAGCGCACGCACGTCGTACGCCATCATCACGCCGTCGCCCACCTGGCTGCTGAACGTGCCATCGAGCGCGCCCGCCGTGCCCTGGCCGATGAACATCGGGATCGTCGGCGATGCGGCCAGCCCGGCATTCACCTTGTTCGCATACGTCACGTACACGGGAATGCTGTTGATGTCGTTCGCGTATTGCGGCTTGAACAGCGTGCCCCAGTGCAGCCCCGTGTACTTCGGCAGGATGTATGCGAGCGACTGGCTCTGGATGTCCTTGAACACGGCGACGCCGGTATCGCTGAGATAGGGCGTCAGGTCGAAACCGTAGCCGCGCGACAGCCCGGCCAGCGCGGCCGCGGCCACGCCGCCCCATACGATGCTGCCATCGACGTAGCGCAGGTTGTGCGCGGGGTCGACCAGCACGCCGCCTTCCGCCGCGCCGACGAGTTGCTTGTTGATCTCGGGCGCGTAGCTCGGCGCGAGCTGCGCGGCCCAGTTCGTCGCGATCGCGCCGCCGGAATAGCCGATCATCGCGACCTTGCTCGACGGGTTCAGGCCCGTGGACGGCGTATTGAGCGCCGCGCGGATCGAATCGAGCGTCGTCATCCCGTACTCGGGGCCGGCAGCGAAATCGGCCGTCTGGCCTTCGGTATCGGGAACGATGACGTTGTAGCCGAGCAGCAGCAGCGTCGACAGAGGGATCGATTCCGCGCTGTAGAGCAACGTGCCAATGTTGATGACCTTGGTTACGTCGCGGTCGCCGGCGATCACCTGCGACGGCTCGTCGTACGGGTTCAGCGAATCGTAGGCCGACTGGTACGAGATCGCCTGGCCGTTGCTGACCTGGCTCCGGATCACCGACGTCACGTTGACGACCGGCTGGTTCAGCGCGTTATTGGTGCGATACAGCAACTGCTGCGCGGTCAGCGCGGTGGGGATGCCGGCCACGTGATAGGTGACGTTGCGCGTCTTGAGCACCGTGCCCGGTGGAATCGATGCCAATGGCGTGGCGCCGGTGTACGTGTAGAACGGGTCGGATACGGTCGGCGCGGCGGCGCTGGCCGGCGGTGCTGTCATGGCCAGCGTGGCGGATACGGCCGCCGCGGCCATCATGAAACGTCTGGAGGACATGGTTGGGGCCCCTGGGATAACCTGCTTTCATCGAAGGAAGTTCGCGGTGTTGCAGACCATCTTGTGTGTCGCTTCAAAACCGTTTCCAGGCCATCGACTGTCTCCTGTGAATAAATAATCCGGGCTGTTCTGAATCTGTAATTTTAGTAGGAGTACAAACCGGATGAATTGAAGCACAACGCACGGGAAATCGAAGGGCGTTTTCCATTGTTTGAAGGTAAACGTCTAAACCCGTCGTCGCGCGATGCGGGGTGCTACGGCCATTCGGCCAACTGTCCGCGTTTTGCCGAAGTGCCGTACGATCACGGCTGTCCGGTACCTGAGCGGCCGCGTCCTGCGATGGCGGCCGCGCCGCACACTGCCTGTAACCGATCGTTCCCTGTCCAACCGATACGCCACGATGACCGTCTCCGAACTGCTCCGCGCCATCCGCCAACCGTACGCCGACCTGCTCGCGAAAGCGGCTGCACAGCCGGCCGTGATCGTCGAACCGGCCTACCGGCGTGCCGACGGCACGCTCGCCACCGAAGGGCCGCTCGCGTTGCCGTGCCGGGCCGACATCATCGCGACCGAAGGCGAATCGGCCGGCCAGCCGGCGATGGTCGATTCCGCCACGCAACTGTCGTTCGAGCCGTTGGCATTCGAACTCGAAACGGCGGCCGTGTCGATCCGCCCGTTCGTGTGGGACTGGGCCGCGATCGAGGCCGACGGTCTCGACGAAAGCGCGGCGGTCGAGGCATTCAAGACGTGGTTCTTCGCATGGTTCGATGTCGACGACGAGAACACGCCGGCCGAAGACGGCCTGCATGGCATCGTTCACTTCCTGTCGGAACCGGTTCGCACGGAACAGGGGTGGCGCGCCAATGCGGATCTCGGCTCCGCACCCGAGACGGCCGTCGAGGATCTGCTGTTCCGGCTCGTCGATGCGGGCGCCACGCGGATCGTGCTCGGTTGATGCCGCACGTCATCCTTCACCGACCCATCATGAAAAAAGCCTTTGCCGCCCTGCTGCTCTGCGCGTCGCTCCCCGCGCTCGCCAAGGTCTCCACCGACGTGTACTGCTTCAAATCGGACGGCGACAAGCCCGTGCGCTTCGAGATGCGCACCTACTACGACGACGCCGTCGACTGGTCGGGCGGCATGGTCCGCTATGCGAAAGCGAAAACAGCGCTGCCGCTGGTGGTCGAGCACGTGGACGAGGAAGTGCTCGCCGAGGGCCGCCCGCACCAGTTCACGACGACCTGGGTCGAGATGGTCGACGGCAGGATCAACGGGCGGTACGAGATGATGTCGCAGGGCGCGATGATCTATTCGATGACCTATACCAGCGCGCGCACGGGCAAGCAGACCGCGTTCGGCAGAGTATTGGACATCGACGCGTCCGAACAAACCGGGTGCCGCTGGTGATGCGCCCGCTGATCAGGATGGCCTGGGTGCTGTTCGCGCTGCACGCAGGCTTCGCGAATGCCGCGCCACGCACGGTCTACGAGGGAACGTTGCAGGGCGCCGGCGCCGTCGTGATGGAACTCGACGATCGCCCGGCTGCGGATGGCTCGATCTCGGGCCGCTACTTCTATGCGCAGCACGGCGTCGATATTCCGCTGCACGGCACGCCCGCGGAATTGATCGAGCCGCTCGTGCGAACGCAGTTGCCGGACGATGCGCGCAGTCCATTGGGATTCGGCCAGCAAGCCGATTTCGATCATGCCGCGGCCACCTGGCAGGGCACGCGGGACAAGGCCGGCTATCGCGGCCGCTGGACCGATGCGCGCTCGGGCAAGTCACGCAGCTTCGCGTTGCGGCGCATTGCTGAATACGATCCCGACGCGGTCGCGCCCGGCGCTGTCGAAGCCGTCACCAACAGCATCGCCGGCGGCGTCGGCAGCGGCATCGCAAGCGGCGTGGCCATCGACATGCGGCAGGCGCCTTATGCCACGCTGAAGCTTGCCGGGCACGCGCAGCCAGCAGGCCCCGAGATCGGCGACGGAACGGTCGCGTACCGGATGTGGCGCGACCCGCGCACGAAGCTCATGTATCCGCGTCTGAGCCGTCATCCCGATCCGGCGGTCATGGCACGGGTCAACCGCCTGCTCGAGCAGCAGCACTGGCAGATGAGTCTCGCCGCGCTCGAATGCGCGTCGACCCGCTATTCCGACGACGGGCCGGCCGCCGGTTCGCTCGGCGGCTTCGACGACGAACAGGTGACGGTCACGTGGCTGTCCCCTGCGGCACTCGGCATCGTGGAATCGGGCAGTACGTACTGCGGCGGCGCTCATCCGAACAATCACTACGATCCGGTCACGTTCGACCTGCTGCGCGGTACGTACCTCGACTGGAATCGCGTGATCGATGCGACTGCGGCGGGCAAGGATGGCGATCCGGCAACGAGCCCCGCGCTGGTGAGTTTCATTACGCGGTTGCGCGACAAGGCCGAATCCGGCGCTCACCCGACGGATAGCGACGGCGATTCGATGGCGTGTGCCGATGTGTTCCCGCAGTATCTGGCGTTCGAATTCGATGCGCCCGGCAAGCTGTCTTTCAGCGTCTCCGGCATCGGGCACGCGATGGGCGCCTGTCTCGGGCCGCAACTCGATGCGCCATTTGCGGCGCTGGCGCCGATCCTGAAACCGGGCGGTTCGCGCTATCTCGTACCGGGCGTCAAGGTGAAATAACACGGTGATGCGGGTGGCACCCGCATCGCGCCCCGGCCCGGCTTGTGCAACGACGGAGCCGGTCGATAGACAGGCGCCGCCGCCATCTACATCACGACGCGTCGCCTTGGGCATCGACGTCGATGCCCAGCTCGCTCGCCATCCGCAGAACCAGCGCATTCAGCCGCGCCACTTCATCCGCGAGACGCTTCTGTTCGGCCTTCAGCGCTTCGAATTCCGAAGGCGGCACGGAATCGGCACCGCCGGCATCCGCGCTCGCGAAATCGGCCATGTTCACTTCGCCGCACATCAGGTGCATCCAGCGGTTCTCGCGCGCGCCCGGCGCACGCGGCAGCCGGACGACGAGCGGCTGCGTGCGCGCTGCCAGTTCATCGAGGAACGCCTCGACCGACGAGATATCCGCGAAACCGTGCAGGCGCGCGCTGTTCAGCCGCAGCTCGGCGGCCGTCTGCGGGCCGCGCAGCAGCAGGATCGTCAGCAGCGCGATCGCCTGGCTCGGGATGCCGAGCACGCGGTTCACGTTGTGTTCGAAACGCGGCACGCGGCTGCTGCTCCCTTCCATCACGAGGCTCAGGTGCTTCAGCCCGTCGAGCGCGGTCGTGACTTCGTCCTCGCTGACGCTCATCACCGGCGCGCGCGCGGTTTTCTGGTTGCAGCCCGCGGTCAGCGCGTTCAGCGACAACGGATAGGTGTCCGGCACCGTGTGCTGTTTCTCGACGAGCACACCGACAATGCGGGCCTCGAGGGGCGTGAGTTCGCGAAGGGCGCGTGGCGTGGGCGTATCCGGCGTGGTGTTCATGATTGGCGTCGCAGCGTGCAGCAGGTGAAGGGAAACGGTCGCCGCCCGTCCGGCATCGCGCACGGGCGAGCCATATGATAGCTCGCGCCGCGTGGCCGGGCGCCACGCCGCGTGCCCGCGCGCGCACTTGCCGCAGCCGGCTTTCGTCCAACGTATCGGCGAGCCGGCGCCGCGCGGCGGATTCCGCCTCCTTGAACGCGGCGGCGTTTGAGCGACACGCATGCGGGCGTACGATATGCGTTACCCTGACGCACGCTGCGCCGCGCGACCGCCTTCGCACGCCACACCACGCATCGCACGCCACGCCGCCACGCATGCGCACCGCGCGTCGACACCGCTCATCCCGTTCACCCCTACGACCCGATCACCACCATGACCGCATCCTCCTCCGCACCGCACGTGCGTGCCATCGTCACCGGACACACACGCGGCCTCGGCGCGTCGCTCGCCGAACAACTGCTGCTGGAAGGCGTCGCCGTGCTCGGCGTATCGCGCAGCCGCCATCCGTCGCTCGCGTCGCAAGCCGGCGACCGCTTCGCCGAAGTCGAACTCGACCTGTCGGACACGTCGGCGGTCGCGGCCTGGCTGGCGGGCGATTCGCTACGCGGCTTCGTCGACGGCGCGTCGATCGTGCTGCTGTTCAACAACGCGGGCATCGTCGATCCGATCGGCCCGCTCGCCGCGCAAGACCCGACGATCGTCGCACGCGCGGTCGGCGTGAACGTCGCTGCACCGCTGATGCTGTCGGCCGCGCTCGCGCAAGCGGCATCGGCCACGACCGAATGCCGGATCCTGCACGTGTCGAGCGGCGCGGCACGCAATGCGTACGCCGGCTGGAGCATCTACTGCGCGACCAAGGCCGCGCTCGATCACCATGCACGCGCAGTCGCGCTCGACGCGAACCGCGCGCTGCGGATCTGCAGCGTCGCGCCGGGCGTCGTCGATACGGGCATGCAGGCGACGATCCGATCGAGCAGCGAAGACAACTTCCCGATGCGCGAGAAATTCGACCAGCTGAAGTCGAGCGGCGCGCTCGCGACGCCCGAGGCGGCCGCGCGACAGCTGATCGGCTATGCGCTGAGCGACGCGTTCGGCTCGGTGCCGACCACCGACGTGCGGGAACTGCCGAGCCACTGAGTCACGCGGCCGCGCGGCTCGTCAACGCCCTTCGAGCCGCTTCGTCCAGTCTTCGACCTGCCGCTCCGTCCGGCGCTTGTCGAGCATCTTGCGCCAGCCGGGCGGCAGTATCGGGACGTCGCACAGCGCATCGAGCGCGTCCACGTCGAGCGTGCGCCGGTACAGCACGTCGAGCACGGTCGACAGCGGCCATTGCGGGTAGCGGCGCTCATGCAGCGCCAGCACGTCGCCCGGCGCCACCCAGCCTTCCTGCAGCACACGGTAGTACCAGCCGGTCCGGCCGCTTTGCTGCACGAGCGCGGCCATCCGCGGATGATCGAAACGCGCGTTGAGTTTCCAGCACGGCTGCCGCGACTGCGAGACCTGAAGCACGGCGCCGCCCAGCGTGAACGCGTCGCCGAGACACACGTCGCGCTCGGTCACGCCGTGCGTCGACAGGTTCTCGCCGAACGCCCCCGGTTGCGCGAGCACGTCGCGCACGCCGATCTGGGCCGACCACCACGCATAGTGGTCATACGCATAGTGATGGA
>NZ_JAAGPB010001144.1:0-593 GCF_017104585.1 Burkholderia sp. Ac-20392 | reverse complement strand
CAGCCATGCCGCGTACAGCGCGACGAACAGCGGCTGCAGGCCGTTGACCACCGCGCCATGCGACGCCGGGACCGATTTCATCGCCCACGCGGAGAACACCGGGTACGCGATGATCACGCCGAGCGACGTGACCGCGAGGCTTTTCAGTTGCGCGCGAGTCGGCAGCGGCTCGCGGCGCCACCACAGCAGCAGGCCGGCCGGTACCGCGGCGGCAAGCGCGCGGCCGAGCCCGTTGAGCAGCGGATGGAGTTCGGAGACGACGATACGCGTCATCGGCAGCGTCAGGCTGAAGATCATCACGCCGATGAGGCCGAGCAGCATGCCCCGGGTTTCGCGCGAATTCATGTGAGGGGTGTCTCCGTGTTGCCAGTATTGGTGTAGTTCAGGGCGGGCGGCAGGGTGTTCAGCGCAGCGTGCGCGCGCCCTGCGGTGTGTCGAATTCGGCGACCAGCGCGGGCGGGCCGTCGGCCGCTTCCAGGTCGAGCAGGTGGGCGGCGCCGAGCCAGTCGAGTTGCTCGCGGATCGCGTCCGCACGCGGGTGGACGCCCTTGAGCGCTTTCAGTGCGACGCCGTCGCCCGGCAGCGATTCGGCA
>NZ_JAAGPB010001143.1:0-854 GCF_017104585.1 Burkholderia sp. Ac-20392 | reverse complement strand
GTGTACGTCGGGATGTTCGTGTTCAAGGAACTGTATCTGACGGCCGGACTGTATGCGCTGTTCATCGGGCTGGCCGTCGTCGGCTGGCGCGACTGGAGCCGCACGGCCGCGGCGCTGCGCGCGGCGGCCGGCGGTGCGCTGGCAACCGGCGGCGGCGCGCGCTGATCCACGCGCCGATCTGAATCAATCACGGAGTAACGTCGTTCATGTCATTCCCACTCGAGCCGGACGGATCCCTGTCGCGTGACGTCGCGCCGCCGCAATTCGGTGTCGACGGCGAGCAGGCCGAACGCGACTGGCCGCTGATGACGCACGACGAGGTGGCGGCGGTGCTCGCGCGGATCGATGGCGCCGGCGAGCCGGCATGGTTGACGTGGCACAGCCCGCGGCAGTTCGCGGCGGCCGTCCTGGTGCAGATGACCGACGGGCGCGGACTGTTCGTCAAACGTCATCACGTGAGCCTGCGCGATGTCGAAGGGCTCGAGGAGGAGCATCGCTTCATCGCGCATCTGCGCGAGCGCGGGATGCCCGTGGTCGACATTCTCGCGGATCGCGACGGCGCGACCGCGTTCGCCGCCGGTGACTGGACCTACGAGGTGCACGTGCGGGCGCCCGGTGTCGACCCGTATCGCGGCGTGATGTCGTGGCAGCCGTTCACGCATCCGTCGCACGCATACGCGGCCGGACGCGCGCTGGCCGAACTGCATCGTGCGTCGGCCGGCTACGATGCGCCGGCGCGGCCCGTGCGGACCCTGCTGTCGAGCTTTCGCGTGCTGTCGTCTCCCGATTTGGCGGGCGCGCTCGAACGCTGGGTCGACGCGCAGCCGCTGCTCGTGCGCGCGCTCGGCGCGCGC
>NZ_JAAGPB010001142.1:0-856 GCF_017104585.1 Burkholderia sp. Ac-20392 | reverse complement strand
CGGCCAGTTCGCTCGTCAGATACACATGCTTGCCGTCCGCGCCGAACACCAGATGGCGCGGGCCCGTGCCGGCCTTCTGCTGCGCGTAGCTCCAGTCGGCCGGCGCGAACGGGCCGGGGCTGCCCTGCGGCGTGTAGCGGTACGCGTACAGCTTGTCGGCGCCGAGGTCCTGCGCAAACATGAAGCGGCCGTCCGGCGAGAACACGGTCGAATGCACGTGCGAGTCGTCCTGCCGCCCTTTCACCGGTCCGCCGCCCTCGTGGTGCACGGTCTGCACCGACGCACCGACCTGGCCGTCGGACTGCAACGGAAACACCGCGAAGCTGCCGCCCGGGTCGGGCGCGACCGAGTAGTTCGCGGTCAGCAGAAACTTCTGGTCGGGCGAAAAGCTCAGGTAGCACGGATCGTTGCCATCCGAGGACACCTTGTTGAGAAACCTCAGTTGCCCGCGCGCGGCATCGAAGCCGAATGCGCTGATGCCACCGCGCTGGGTGGCTGGACCGTTATCGCCGGGCAGTTCGTTGACCGCGTAGACGAAGCGGCGGTCGCGGCTCACGACGAGGAACGACGGATTGACCGTCTTCGCGACCGACACCTGGGTCGCCGCGCCCGTCTTCGTGGCGAAACGATAGACGTAGAGGCCCTCGCTTTTGCGGCCGGTATAAGTGCCGACCAGCAGATTGTAGACGCCGTCGGCGGGGACCGGGCCGGAATCTTGCGCGTACGCTGGCGAAGCAGCAATCGAGACCATAAGCACGAAACCTTTTATCATCGAACGGGCGGCGTGGCGTGGCACGGGCCACGTTGCACGCCATGAAGCCGCCTTGGCGGCGCGGTCCGCGCGAGGGGGGACGGC
>NZ_JAAGPB010001141.1:0-857 GCF_017104585.1 Burkholderia sp. Ac-20392 | reverse complement strand
CGCACGCGCGTGCTCGCCGCGGCGAAACGGATCGCCGCCGCCCGCGAGATGCGCGTGACGTCGGCCGCCGGCACCGCGCTCGTGTGCCCGCTCGGCGAGTTCCCGCCAACCGCCGAATACGGCTTCGTCGATGCGCCGGGCCGCTGGGACCACTGGCCGAGCGGCTTCGCGCTGACCTACCCGAACGATCGCACCGCGCGCGGCACGATCGTCATCGATCGCGGCGACATCCTGCTGCCGCAGAAGCACTACGTGCGCGAACCCATCGCACTGACCGTCGAAGGCGGCTATGCGACGCGCATCGAGGGCGGCGTCGATGCCGACCTGCTGCGCGACTACATGGAGACCTTCGCCGACCCCGAAGGCTATGCGATCTCGCATATCGGCTGGGGGCTGCAGCCGCGCGCGCGCTGGTCGACGCTCGGGCTGTACGACCGCGAGGCGACGATCGGGATGGACGCGCGCGCGTTCGAGGGCAACTTCCTGTTCTCGCTCGGCCCGAACAACGAAGGCGGCGGCAACCGCACGACCACCTGCCACATCGACATCCCGCTGCGCCGCTGCACGGTCGAACTCGACGGCGCGACCGTCGTGCGCGACGGCCGCGTGACCGACCAACCCGCCTGACCGACGAGCGACCGACACCATGAACGATCTTTCCCGCCACGCCGAAGCGAACGTGTATCGCCAGCAGGGTTTCGGCACGCCGCTGCCGCCGCACGGCAACCTCGGCCTGCTGATCGTCGACTTCGTGGTCGGCTTCGCCGATCCCGCGACGTTCGGCGGCGGCAACATCGCACCGGCGATCGCGCGCACGACGCGTGCGCTCGCGCTGGCGCGCGAACGCGGCTGGCCCG
>NZ_JAAGPB010001140.1:0-803 GCF_017104585.1 Burkholderia sp. Ac-20392 | reverse complement strand
CCGGGTGCGAACGCGATCACGGTCGGCGCCGGCGCGATCGACGTGCCGCTCTGACGGGCCCGCCGCGCCGCCCTCACGAAGCCGGACCGCTGTCCGGCTTTTTCTTTTGGATGGTCTGGAATCGGTCCCGAACTGCCTTTTATCGGAATGGCGAGCTCCGTAACAAATTATTACTTTACGGCGGTAAATCAGGACCCTAATATGCGCCGGTATTTTCACTTAATTTAATAAATTCCAGATACGAGATATTCCTTTCCGTTTAGTTAATCGATCCTTTCGATTTTATTAAATCGGCTCGAGTTGCGATTGATCGTCGTTTTGCGATTAATCGGCATCTCGCCGAGGGGGATTGTTCGTCCGTTCGAAGCGCGGCGCCCTTGCGGGGTCGGCCCGGCGGGACATGCTTTTGCCGTCGATTTTGTGCGTATGCAAATACGCGGAATGAATTTGTATTGCTGCGGATTATTGAATTGTCGTTCGCAATGGAATTGATTCCATTGTGCAGTCGCAAAAATATGGGTGGGGTAAATCATGCCGGTCGGTATTCGCCGAGCCGGTAAAAAACTCGGAGTGCGTCGCATAACGAATGCATTCCCGGTGCGGAGCGCCGGCGCAAATGATCCTTTGCGACCGGCGGTATTTATCGTTCTGTTCGAGAGGCAATAATGACGACACGGAAGTCCTTGAAAGACGGTTTCGCGCTATTCGGAACGACACTGAGCGTGCCGCTCGCAGCGGCCGCGGCCGCCGCGCTGCTCGTCACGGGGTGCGGTGGCGACGACGGGTCGAGCCCGGCCGCTTCG
>NZ_JAAGPB010001139.1:0-817 GCF_017104585.1 Burkholderia sp. Ac-20392 | reverse complement strand
TGCGGATTCACCGCGCCCCTGCAACGGCGACCGCCTGCGGGATGCGGGTCCGTTCGGATCGTCTCGCCCGCCCGCAGGCTCACGCGCGTGGCCAAGCCGCGTCGAGCGCGCTCAGCAACGCCCAGTGACCGCCGTAGCCGAGCACCGCGCCTGCGGCGCCGGCCACGATCCCGATGCCGGCGAATTCGAGCGCGAACAGCGCACCGAGCGTGCGACGGCTCACGCCGAGGCAGCGCATCGTCGCGCAGCCGTCGAGATGGCGCCGCATGTAGCGCTGCGCGGCCATCGCAATCGCGACCGCCGCGAGCAGCGCGGTGAGCAGTGCGACGAGCGTCAGGAAGTGACGCGCACGATCCAGCGTCTGCCGCACCTGCGGCTGGCCTTCCTGCAACGACTCCAGACCGACGCCGCGCAGTTTCCCGCCGTCGACACGTGCGTGCGCATACGCTTCGAAGCGTGTGACAGCCTGCTGGTCGCCGGCAACCAGCAGCCGGTACGTGACACGACTGCCATAGCCCGTGAGCCCCGTCGCGGCGAGCTCGTCCGCGCGCATCATGAGCCGCGGCGAAAAATTGACGAAGGAAAACCCGCGATCGAGTTCGCGGGAGATCGATGCGGCGACCTTGAACGTGCGCAGCCCGACACGCACCGTATCGCCCGCTTTCAGGTGCAACGCATCGAGCAGCGCCGGATCGGCCCACACGGTGCCGGGCGCGGGAATCTCGGCGGCCTTCTGCGCGGCGGCGGCGCCGGCCGGCAGGATCTCGACCGCGCCGCGCAACGGATAGCCGGGCGACACGGCCTTCACGGCCGCGAG
>NZ_JAAGPB010001138.1:0-538 GCF_017104585.1 Burkholderia sp. Ac-20392 | reverse complement strand
GCGTGCGGTCGGGCCACGCCAGCACTCGAGCCGGGCGGGCCGCGACGTGAGCACGACACAGAACGCCGCCGCGCGCGGCGAGCGCTGCAGGTACGCAAGGAAATCCTCGGTCGAGCGGTCGATCCACTGCACATCCTCGACGACGAGCAACACCGGCGCGCCATTGCCGAGCGACACGATCAATTGCTCGAGCACATCGAACAGCGCGTACTGTTCGCGCGCGCTCGACCACCGTGTCTCGTTCGCCTCGCAGGCCAGCCCCAGCCAGGTCGAGAGCGCGACACGGGCCGCCGCACGATCGCATTCGAGCGGCGCGAGCATCGCGTCGATCGCCGCGCGCGTGGCACCGGGCGGGCTGTCGGCGTCGAGTTGCCAATGCGCGCCGATGAACCGCAGGATCGGAAACAGCGCATGATTCTCCCGCTCGGGCAGGCACCCGCAATACGCGAACGCGTGGCCCTGTGTCCGCACGGCCTCGCACAGCGCGTGCACGAGGCGCGACTTGCCGATTCCCGCATCGCCGACGACGAGCCGCGGG
>NZ_JAAGPB010001137.1:0-704 GCF_017104585.1 Burkholderia sp. Ac-20392 | reverse complement strand
CGTCCGCGCGCAGCGCTTCGAGCGTCGTCGCGGTGCCGAACGTCGCGATCAGCAGGTGTTCGCCCGGAAACGCCGCGTGCGCGCCGATCAGGCCGGCCCAGCGGTCGCTGCCGAGCTGGTCGGGCGTCGTATAGCCGTTGGTCACGCCGCATTGGGTTTGACGCGAGCGTATCGTCGTGCGCGGCAGGCCTGGCCAGCGTGCGTCGAGCAGCGCGTCGAGCCGGGCGGCCACGTCGGCGCCCGCGACATTCGAGATCCACGCGCCGCGCGGATGCGGCAGGGTCGACCAGTCGGGATCGGCGCCGCCGTCGCGTGTGTGGCCGAACGCGCCGGTCTCGACGAGCGTGCGCTGCGCATCGGCGAGCGCCCACTTGATCCGGCTGTTGCCGGCGTCGATCAGCAGGTGCGGCTCGTTCATTGCGCTTCGCGCAGCGACACGTCGCCGGCGGCGATCGCCTGCACGCCGTCCGGCGTGTCGAGCAGCAACTGGCCGGTCGCGTCGATGCCCGTCGCGATGCCGCGCACGCGTTCGACACCCTGTTCGAGCAGGACGACTTCGCGTCCCGCGTACGCGTGCAGTGCGTGCCAGCGCGGCAGGAACGGTGCGAGCCCTTCGGCGCCGAACTGCGCGAGCGCGGGTGTGAGCGCGTTCAGCGACGCGGCGAGCGTATCGGTGAGGTTGGCCGATGCGCACGCGATCGACA
>NZ_JAAGPB010001136.1:0-883 GCF_017104585.1 Burkholderia sp. Ac-20392 | reverse complement strand
CCCGACCTGGACCGACGCCGAGCTGCAGTTGCGCGCCGAATGGCTGCACACCTGCGACGAGCGCGCGGTGCGCGCGACGTACGAAGGCTTTCATGCCGACGATTTCCACGCGGACGCCGCGCAGCTGGCCGTGCCGTCGCTGCTGATCACGGCCGAACGCGGCGACGTGGTGCGCGACGACGACGTCGCCGAACTGCAGCGCGCGACGCCGTCGATGCGGCACGTGCGCGTGCCCGACGCCGGCCACATGATTCCGTGGGACAACGCCCCGGGCTTCTACGCGGCGTTCGGCGACTTCCTCGGCGCACCGCTCGCGGCCTGATCGCACGGCGCCCGCCCCTTTCCCTCACGCACTTACCGGAGCCGACGATGCCAGTCAGCGATACCCAACTGATCGACGCGTGGAAGCAGGTGCTCACGCTGTCGCGCCTCGAACCGGGCCAGACCGTCACGATCCTGACGAGCGCGGCCACCCACCCGCAGACGCTGTCGTGCGCGCTGATCGCGACGCAAATGATGGGCGCGATCGTCAACCGCCTCGACCTGCCGCCGGTGAACGGCGACAAGGCATTCAGCCGCGATCCGCTCGCGTATCTCGGCACGACGCCGCTGACCGGCAACAAGGCCGCGATCGCCGCGCTGCGCGAGAGCGACCTCGTGCTCGACCTGATGACGCTGCTGTTCTCGCCCGAGCAGCACGACATCCTGAAGTCCGGCACGAAAATCCTGCTCGCGGTCGAGCCGCCCGAAGTGCTCGTGCGGATGGTGCCGACGCTGGCCGACCGCACGCGCGTGCTCGCCGCGGCGAAACGGATCGCCGCCGCCCGCGAGATGCGCGTGACGTCGGCCGCCGGCACCGCGCTCGTGTGCCCGCTCGGCGAGT
>NZ_JAAGPB010001135.1:0-239 GCF_017104585.1 Burkholderia sp. Ac-20392 | reverse complement strand
TGTATGATTAACACGATCATCGTAGTGAGATGAATTGTGAGGAGTATAGCAGTAGAGTAGCACGACGACACACTAAATGATGTGATGGACAAAGAGAAGGTATACATCATCAACAGAATCGTGACATGAGAATGACGACTTAGAGATAGGCATACTATATGGAGAGTGATTTCGTTCAGAAGCTCTTAGATGAAGTGATGGTACAACGAAACTATTCTATTTTTTTTTTTTTTAATGCT
>NZ_JAAGPB010001134.1:0-582 GCF_017104585.1 Burkholderia sp. Ac-20392 | reverse complement strand
CTCGCCGTGCGCGAGCACGTCGGTCAGGCCGCTCGCGATCCAGTCGCGCGCGGTATCCGCGTCGTGGATCAGGTTCGCGTCGAGCGCCGCTTCGAGCCCCTGCGAATAGCTGAACGCGCCGATCGGCAGCGCCGGCGATGCCAGGTGCAGCAGCGCAACGAGTTCAGTGGTGGTCATGGCCGTGGCCGTGCGCGCAACCGGGGCCATGCTGATGGTCGTGGTCGTGGTCGTGGTCGTGAGAGTGCGAGTGCGCGTGGCCGTGATGCTCGCCGAACACCTGCTGCGCGAGCGCGTAATCCTCGGCGAACGTCGCGTCGTGCCCGTGCTTGTGGCCGCCGCCGTACGCACCGGCTTCCGGCTGGAACGGTGCAAGGGTCTCCTCGACCTGCGTGCCGAGCCGGCGCAGCATGTCCGCGAGCACCGGGTCGGCTTCGAGCTTCAGGTAGCCGTCGCCGATCTCGACCGGCGTGTGACGGTTGCCGAGGTGGTACGCGGCGCGCATCAGCGTGAGCGGATCGGCGGCGCGCACGCGCAGCACGGTCTCGGGTGCCGCGGCGATGCGCACGAGCGCGCCGTCGTCGG
>NZ_JAAGPB010000115.1:0-250 GCF_017104585.1 Burkholderia sp. Ac-20392 | reverse complement strand
TCTGGCTGCATGATTAGTGAGAGTGTCGTCGATACTGTCTGATTATCATATCTTTTCGGATTATCACAGTGTTCTATCACTGTATATGGTGTACAATTTCATCTGTGAACACTTGTGATGTGATAGCCTTGTGGAGTGTATATGTGTTTATTGTTGCTCTGGATCTACCATTATGTTCGTTTTTTTTTTTTTTTTCTTTTTTTTTTTTTTTTTTTTTTTCTTTTTTTTTTTTTAATGATCCGGCCACCCC
>NZ_JAAGPB010000114.1:0-20455 GCF_017104585.1 Burkholderia sp. Ac-20392 | reverse complement strand
CAGCAGCAGCACCGCGTAAGTGAGGTTGTAACTGTCGACGACCCATTGCAATGCGCCGACGCCCGCGTGGAAATAGTCGCCGATCGCACGCGTCGCGAGATTGACGACGGCCGTGTCGACCTGCGCGACGAGCACGGCGAGGCACAGGGTCAGCAGCGTCATGCCGCGCCGTTCGGCGGTGGCGCAGGCGGCCGGGGCGAGATGACCCGAATTCGGCACGATAGGTCGCTCCTTGAACGTCGTTCGATTCATGCTGCGCCGTGGCTGCTGACAGCGTCGTGTCAGCAGGCGCTGCATCCGGTGTCTCGGGGCATGACGATGCGCATGGTTCATGCCGGGCAGTCGTTCATCCGATCGGACGATTCGGCGTCGATACGTGGGCGATAGGGTCTGTCTCGGCGCGTATGCGCCACCCCCGCGCCCGTCACCATCGACAGAGGACCCGCATGACACTGTCCGCCCGCAAGCCGCCTGGTTCGGCCCCGTTCTCCCGTTACGCGCCTTTCCCCCGTCGTCCACGGGTCAGGCGCATCGTTTGTGCCACCGCGCTCGCCGTGTCGGCCGTGCTGTCCGCGCCGGCCGCCCGCGCGGACGAGCCGGCAACCGGCACGCTGATCCGCGAAGCCTACGACTACGCGTTTCCGCTTTTCAAGCTGTCGCAGTACCGCTGGACGGCGCTGGAAACGACCGGCGCGCGCACCAGCACGACGTTGAACCGGTTCGCACACGCGCGTGAGATCGCCACGCCCGACGATCGCTGGGCCAATTCGCCGATCGTCGACGCGCTGTATTCGACCGCCTGGATCGATCTCGCACACGGCCCGGTCATGATCGATACGCCCGACACGGCCGGGCGCTACACGGTCCTGACGTTGATCGATTTCTACTCGAACACGTTTTTCTATGCCGGGCACCGCACGACGGGCACGGCGCCGCAGCATTACCTGCTGGTCGGGCCCGGCTGGAAGGGGGCCGTTCCGGATGAGGTGCGGCTGGTTCGCGCGCCGGCCAACGACGTCTACGTCAATCTGCGTGTCGCGGTTGACGGGCCGGCCGATCTCGCGGCCGCCCATGCTGTGCAGGACGGGTTCCGCATCACGCCCGAAAGTGCCGCCGCGGACGTGAACGCGCATGCCCCGTCACGCATCCGGCCGCGCGGCGACGATGCGCAGAACTTCGTCGCGATCGCGAACCAGATGCTGGCGCTCGATCCGCCGCCCGCGCATGATCGCGCGCTGATCGAACGGTATCGCCGCATCGGCATCTGCGGTGCCGAATGTTCGTGGGATCGACTGCCGGACGATATCCGCGCGGCGTGGACGGCGGCCTATCCGGCGCTCGAGCAGCAGTTCGTGAAGACCTACCTTGCCGCGGCAGGATCGCACGGCTGGATCAACTACAACCCGCCGGGGTCGAAGCTCGGCACGACCGAGCAGCGCGACTACCCGTTGCGTGCGCTCGCCCTGGCGATGGGAATGGGGATTCTCGGCGTGAGCCGCGACGAAGCCAATTACTGGATCACGTTCCGCGACGCGCACGCGCAGCCGTTGCTCGGCAGCCGCCGCTATCGGTTGCGCCTGCCGCCGGGCGGGATTCCGTCGAACGCGTTCTGGTCGGTGTCGCTGTATGCGGTCGATCCGGACGGCCAGTTCCTGAACGCCAATCCGATCGGCCGCTACCAGATCGGCAGCCGCACGCGCGGCCTGGCCGTCAATCCGGACGGCAGTATCGACATCGTGCTGCAGGCGGCGCGCCCCGATGGCGCGTCGGCCGCGAACTGGCTGCCGACGCCGGCCGACGGTCGGCCGTTCACGCTGTTCGCGCGCGCCTACGAGCCGACCGGCAGCGTGCTGCAAGGGACGTTCGCGATGCCGTCGGCGGAGCCGGTGCAATAACCGGCGCGTTCAGAAAAGAAAACGGGGCGCATCGCGCCCCGTTTCACATGATCGACGCGGTACCGGGTGATGCAACCCGATACCGCGTCGAGTCCGTCGATTACGCCGCCACCTCCCGCGCCCGCACCATCGTCAGTGCCGCATCCTCGATCATGTCTTCCTGCCCGCCGACGAGCCGTTGCCGGCCCAGTTCGACGAGGATGTCGCGCGCGGGAATCCCGTACTTCGCTTCCGCGCGCTTCGCGAACAGCAGGAACGACGAGTAGACGCCCGCATAGCCGAGCGTCAGTGCATCGCGGTCGAGGCGGATCGGCGCGTCCATGATCGGCACGACGAGATCCTCGGCGACGTCCGAGATCGCGAACACGTCGACGCCGGTTTCAATCCCCATCCGGTCGCACACCGCGACGAACACTTCCATCGGCGTATTGCCCGCACCGGCGCCCAGGCCGGCCGCGGCCGCGTCGATCCGGTTCGCGCCGGCGGCAACCGCCGCGACCGAGTTCGCGACGCCCATCGCGAGGTTGTGGTGGCCGTGGAAGCCGAGTTCCGTCTCCGGCTTCAGCGCGTCGCGCACCTGGCTGATGCGCGCGGTCACGTCGTCGGGCAGCATGTGGCCGGCCGAATCGGTGATGTAGATGCAGTTCGCGCCGTACGATTCCATCAGCTTCGCCTGCACGACGAGCTGCTCCGGCGACGACATGTGCGCCATCATCAGGAAGCCGACCGTATCGAGCCCGAGCGTGCGCGCGAGGCCGATGTGCTGCTCCGACACGTCGGCCTCGGTGCAGTGCGTCGCGACGCGGATCGTGCCGACGCCGAGTTCGTGCGCCATGCGCAGGTGCTCGACGGTGCCGATGCCGGGCAGCAGCAGCGCCGACACCTTCGCCTGCTTCAACTCCGGAATCACGGCGCTCAGGTACGCCTCGTCGGTATGCGCGGGGAAACCGTAGTTGACCGATGCGCCGCCGAGCCCGTCGCCGTGCGTGACCTCGATCAGCGGCACGCCGGCCGCGTCGAGCCCGCGCGCGATGTTGCGCATCTGGTCGAGCGTGATCTGGTGGCGCTTCGGGTGCATCCCGTCGCGCAGCGACATGTCGTGGACGGTGATCTTCTTGCCTGCAAGTGACATTGCGTGGCTCCTCAACTCAAGCGGTGGCGGCCGTGGCGGCCAGCATCTGTTCGGCGAAACGCTCGGCCGTGGCGGCCGCGGCGGCGGTCATGATGTCGAGGTTGCCCGCGTACTTCGGCAGGTAGTCGCCGAGCCCTTCGACTTCCATGAACACCGACACGCGATTGCCGTCGAACACCGGGCCGTTCTTCAGCGTGTAGCCGGGCACGTAGCGTTGCACTTCCTTGACCATCGCATGCACGGACGCGGTAATTGCATCGACGTCGGGCGGCCCGTCGGTCAGGCAGTGGATCGTGTCGCGCATGATCAGCGGCGGCTCGGCCGGGTTGATCACGATGATCGCCTTGCCCTTGCGGGCGCCGCCGACCTGTTCGATCGCGCCGGACGTCGTGCGCGTGAATTCGTCGATGTTCTTGCGCGTGCCGGGGCCGACCGAGCGCGACGACACGGTCGCGACGATCTCGCCGTACGCAACCGGCTGCACGCGCGATACCGCATACACCATCGGGATCGTCGCCTGGCCGCCGCAGGTCACCATGTTCACGTTCGTCTGCGCGCTGTCGAGGTGCGCGTCGAGGTTCACCGGCGGCACGCAGTACGGCCCGATCGCGGCGGGCGTCAGGTCGATCATCTTCACGCCGAGCGCGGTGAGCTTGTCGGAGTTGTCGCGGTGAACATAGGCTGAGGTCGCGTCGAACGCGATGCGGATATCGTCGGCGACGACGTGCGGCAGCAGCCCGTCGACGCCCTTGTCGGTCGTCTTCAGGCCGAACTCGCGCGCCCGCGCGAGGCCGTCGGACGCCGGATCGACGCCGACCATCCACACGGGTTCGAGCACCGTCGAGCGGCGCAGCTTGTAGAGCAGGTCGGTGCCGATGTTGCCGGGCCCGATCAATGCGCATTTGATTTTCTTCATCAGGATGGTTCCTTTAGATAAAGCGGACGTCGCAACTGCCGATGCCGGAGATGTGCATCGACAGTGCGTCGCCGGCCGTGACCGGAATCAGTTTCGCGAGCGAGCCGGACAGCACGATCTCGCCGGCGAGCAGCGGCACGTCGTACGCGGCGAGCGTGTTCGCGAGCCACGCGACCGCGTCGGCGGGGTGGCCGAGCGCCGCGTCGCCGCGCCCTTGCGCGACTTGCTCGCCGTTCTTGTCGATCGTCATCTCGCACGCGGCGAGGTCGAGCGTGCGCGGATCGACGCGCGCGTCGCCGAGCACGTACACGCCGCACGACGCGTTGTCGGCGACGGTGTCCTCGATGCGGATTGCCCAGTCGCGGATGCGCGAGTCGACGATCTCGAAGCAGGGCGCGACGGCGGCCGTCGCGGCGATCACGTCGGTGCGGTCGATGCCGGGGCCGCGCAGGTCGCGCGCGAGGATGAACGCGATCTCGCCTTCGGCGCGCGGCGCGATCAGCGAATCGGCGGCGATCGCTTCGCCGGCCGCGTAGTGCATGCCGGACAGCAGGATGCCGAAATCGGGCTGGCGCACGTTCAGCATGTCCTGCACGGCCTGGCTCGTCACGCCGATCTTCTTGCCGACCACAGCCTCACCGTGTTCGACGCGGCGTTCGATGAAGCGCTGCTGGATGCGGTAGGCGTCGTCGAGCGACAGGCGGCGCGGGCGGCTCGACAGCGGCGCGACCGGCGCACGCGCGTGCCACGCGGCGTACAGCTCGTCGCCGAGCGTCGTATGCAGGCGGGAAGACATGAAAGGGCCCTCGAATCTCGAATGAATCGAATGGAAAAGGCCGCCGTCGCGGGCGGCGTCGGGCGCCGGAGCGGGGCTCCGGCGCGTGGGTCGCGGGCGTGCCGCGTCAACCGGTTGCTTAGTTACCCGAACTGCGGATCGCGTCCGGCGAGAAGTACGCCTCGTTGAACTGCGGGCTGTTGTCGAGCTTCGGCATCGGGCCTTCGTTCGTCAGGCGGTCGGCCATGTACGCGCCGGAGATCAGGTCGTGATAGAACACGACGCCCGGGTAGAACACCTTCGCGTCATACGCGTACAGCGTCGTCGCGACGTTGGTGCGCCACAGCTGGCCGCGCGCGTCGTAGTTGTCGGCGAGCAGCGTCATCCACGAATCCTCGTCGATGTACAGCACGCGCTTCGCATACTGGTGGCGGTAGTTGCTCTTCAGCGTCGCCTGCAGCACCCACACGCGATGCAGCTCGTAGCGGATGTACGACGGGTTCTCGTGGCCCTTGGTCAGCAGGTCCGCGTACTTTACCGAGCTGTCCATCGCCTTGTAGTTGTCGTACGGCACGTAGATCTCGCGCTTGCCGACGATCTTCCAGTCGTAGCGGTCGCCGGGGCCGTTGTACAGGCGGTCGTCGTCGACGGTGCGGAAGCCGCCCGGGCCTTGCGGCTGGTCATAGCCGTACTCGGGCGCCTGGCGCACGCGCCGCGTGCCGGGGTTGTACATCCACGTGCGCGACGAGTTGTCCGCGCCGGCCTTGTCCCAGTTCGTGAAACCGACGATCAGCGAGCCGCGGTCGGACAGCGGCAGCTCCGTCGCGTTGCGGTAGTACGTGCGGTTGTTCAGGTCGCTTTTCACGTCGAACTTGCCGGAGTTGCGCGGCGAGTAAATGTCGTAGCGCACCTTGCCCCATGCGATGTTGCCGTCCGAGTACACGACCGCCTGGTCGTAGGTCGCCTGCTCGGCGCCGATCGCCGACGAGAAGCGCTGGTTCCACAGCAGCTCGGCGGCGGTTTTCGGGATCGGGTAGGGCACCGTCGGCGGCGCGTTCGTGAGGCCGTTCGCGTCGGACGTCATCGTCGAATCAGGCGAATACGCGCGGATGTCCTTGTACACGGAATCCGCGTAGCGGAAGTCGCGATGGCTCGGGTAGACGTTGATCTTGAACGAAGCCGGGTAGCGCTTGAACATCGCCTTCTGGCCGTCGGTCAGGTGCTCGGCGTACTGCGCCATGTTTTCCGCGGTGATCGTCGCGACCGGCTTGTCGCTCGCGAACGGATCGGGGTAGCGGCTGCCGCGCTTGTACTGCACGTCCGGCGGCGTGCCGAGCCACTTGCCCGACCACTCGGGCACGCCGCTGTCCTTGCTCGCGGCGCGCACCGCGCCCATCGGCGTCAGCGGGCCGTCGAGCGCCTTCAGGTCGTCCGGCGTGACCTTCGGGAACGACGCCGTCGCGACGACCGCGCACGCGGCCATCACCGACGCGCGCAGGAGGGGGAGATGAATGCGTTTCATATCGGTCCTCATAGTGCTAAATGACGAGCGGCCGGGCCGCTCAGAAGTGGTAGGTCGCCGTGGCCAGCACGTAGTCGCGATCCGCGAGCGGGCGCGTGACCGGGTTCGGCGATCCGAGGAACTTCGCGTAGACGAGCGACAGTTGCAGGTTGCTCAGGCGCGTGAAGGTCACGCCGGCGGTCACGCGGTGGTCGCCCTGGCCCGTCAGCGAGCCGAGCGCGCCGGCGAGCGGCGACGTGCCCGTCAGGTCGTGCGTGTAGGTCAGCGGCACGTCGAGATCCCAGCCGTTGAACACGTTCTTGTAGCTGAGCGTCCACGCGATCTCCATCGCGAGCGCGTTGCGCGAATTCGCGAGCGTGGTCGAGCCGTCGAGCTCCGAGATGCTGCCCGCATGCACGTACGTGAGTTCGCCGATCAGCGACTGCGAATTCGCGAGGAAGCTCGGCCCGATCGAGTAGATGCCCGACAGGTTCGTCTGCAGCACGTTCGCGCGGGTCGACTGCGGGCCCGTCGGCGTGTTGACGAGCACCGCCGCGCCCTGGCGGTACGACACTTCACCCGCGACGTTCACGGGGCCGACCTGCGTCGAGAAGCTCGCGCCGGTCAGCTTGATGTTGCTGAAGTAGGTCTGCTGGTACTGGAGCGTCGGGAAGTAGGTCGTGACGACGCTCGGGTTCATGTCGTTGTAGTGCAGGTGATACAGGCCGAGCTCGGTGTCGCCGAGGACGCGGAAGCGCGCGCCGATCCCCCACTGGTTGCGGGCGCTCGGCTTGTCGTCCGGGCCGCGCGGAATGATCATCCCGCCCGGGCCGATGATGTACTGCGCACCGGGGCCCGTGACGTCGGAATAGCTCCAGTACGTGCCGGGCGCGGTCAGGCGGTTCTGCTGGTACGAGAACTGGTAGTAGCCGAGCAGGCTGAAGTTCGGCGTGATCTGCCACTGCGTCGAGATCTGCGGCACCGGCAGCAGGATGTCCTTCACCTCGGCGCCGGCCATGTACGACTTGGTCGCGTCGGACGGCCCCTGTGCGCCCGCGATGTTCGGGAAGAACAGGCTTTCACCCCACGCGACGACCTGGTCGCCGACCTTCACGTTCAGGCTCGTCGAGCCGATGTGGAACGTGTTGTACGCATACGCGGCGAGCAGCGTCGTGTGGCCGCCCGACCAGTAGCGCGCATCGCTCGTGAAGTTGTTGTACTGGCCCGACTGGTTCACGGTGCCCGGCGCGTCGTTGTAGTTCGGACGGTGATACGCCTGGTCGTAGAACGTATCGGCGCGCACGAACACGCCCCAGTCGTCGTGCTTCAGGTTCACTTCGCCGAGCAGGCTGACCTGGTTCTCGATCACCTTGTTCTTCGCGAAGTTGCGGTCGCCGTCGTCGCCGTTGATGTTCGCCGGCGTGAGGAGATTGCCGCTCGGTGCGCGGGTGCGCATGCCGAGGCCGTAGCTGAGCGTGAACGTGTAGTCCAGCGTCGTGTCGGCGCCCAGCTCGATCGTGCTGCCGGCGTGTGCGCTGGGCACGGCGCACGTCAGCAGCGCGGCGGCCAGCGTCGACAGCGTGGCGGTTGCCCGCTTGTCGGTACGGCGCGAAATCCGTTGATGCATGGTGTCTCCTCTTGGGGGTATCGACGACGGTCGACTGTGTGTTGTCGTGAGAGGCAGAGTAGGGAGATCGCGGTAGCAGGGAATCGTCAAAATGAACTAGATGACTTCCCTAGGACTGGCAACGATTCGTGCCGCACCGATTGCCCTGCGTGCATCAGCGTGCGGTTGCCTGCGCGGCCGTGAGGAACGCGGGCCGCTCGCCGCCGCCGTCGAGCCGCAGGTTCGCTCCCGACGTGTACGACGCTTCCGGCGAGGCGAGGAACAGGCACGCGGCGGCGACGTCGTCGGGGGTCGCGAGCCGTCCGGCGGGAATCGTCGCGCGGATCGCGTCGAGCGCAGCGTCGTCGCCGTAGTGGCCTTCGGTGGCCGATTCCGTCTGCACGAGGCTCGGGCTGATCGCGCACACGCGTACGCGCGGCGCCCACTCGACCGCGAGCGACGTGACCGCGTTGACGAGGCCCGCTTTCGCGGCGCCGTACGCGGCCGTGCCGGGTGAGGGGCGCGATGCGCTGACGCTCGCGATGAACAGCATCACGCCGCCGTCGGGCTGCGGCTGCATGATCGCGTTCACGCGCTGCGCGAGCTGCAGCGGCGCGATCAGGTTCAGCCGGACGATCGACTCGGTGAAGCGCGGCGACGCATCGGCCGCGAGCGCGAACGGCGAGCCGCCCGCGTTGTTGACGAGCACGTCGAGCCCGCCCGCCGCAGCGCGGATCGTCGCGAGCATCGCGTCGACCTGTTCGATGTCGCGCAGGTCGGCCGCGACGAACGTCGCCGTGCGGCCGCCGCTTGACGGCGGCGTGTCGGGCGCGCTGCGTCCGCAGACGAATACGCGCGCCCCCGCCGCGAGAAACCGTTCGGCGATGCGCCGCCCGATGCCCTTGGTGCCGCCCGTCACGAGCACCGTCTTGCCGCTGTAGTCGAATCCGTTCATCGTTGCCTCCGTTTCGGTGGGCCGATGATAGGAAGAAGCGCGCGCGGCTTCGTAGTCTGAAAGGATGATGCCGGCCGGCGCCGGCGGCGCAATCATCGTGGCAGACATCCATCGAACGACGAAGGAGACAACCCGCGATGACGATCCCCACGACGCCGCCGGCCGGCATCTTCACCGACGTGCCGGGCGGCCTGCGCCTGCACCACTACGAGGCGGGCGAAGGCCGGCCCGTGGTGTTCATCCACGGCAGCGGCCCGGGCGCCAGCGGTTTCAGCAACTTCAAGCACAACGTGCCCGCGTTCGCGGCGGCCGGCTATCGCGCGATCGTCGTCGACCTGCCCGGTTACGGGCAGTCGTCGAAGCCGTCCGACGTCGCCTATACGCTCGATTTCTTCGTCGGCGCGCTGCATGCGCAGCTGGACGCGCTCGGCATCGGGCCGGCCGTGCTGCTCGGCAACTCGCTCGGCGGCGCGATCGCGCTCAAGTACGCACTCGATTTCCCGGACGAGGTCGACGGGCTGATCATGATGGCGCCGGGCGGCGTCGAGGATCGCGACACCTATTTCCGGATGGAAGGCATCCAGCGGATGGTGAAGCTGTTCACCAATCGCCAGATGAATGACGACACGATGCGCGAGCTGCTGACGCTGCTCGTGCACGACCCGGCGATCGTCACCGACGCGCTCGTCGCGGAGCGGATGAAGGTGTGCGTCGAGCAGCCGACCGAAGTGCTGTCGACGATGAGCGTGCCGAACCTGACCGACGCGCTCGGCGACCTGCGTACGCCGGTGCTCGGTTTCTGGGGCACGGACGACCGCTTCAATCCGGTCGGCGGCGCGCTGAAATTCCTCGAACGCTGCCGCGATGCGCGCTTCGTGCTGATGAACCGGTGCGGCCACTGGGTGATGGTGGAACACGCCGACTATTTCAATCGGGAATGCCTCGATTTCCTTGCGACGCGGAATACGCGATAACGCCGGATGCCCTTGACGGCCGGCCTCGATGCGGGCGGCCCGTCTGAACCCCTACATGGAGACAACATGAAGCTCATCGAAGACCTGTTCGACCTGCGCGGCAAGGTGGCCGCGATCACCGGCGGCGCGCGCGGCATCGGCGCGGAGACCGCGCGCACGCTGGCTGCCGCCGGCGCGAGCGTCGCGATTCTCGACGTGCTGTCGCAACCGGCGGAAGCGCTGGTCGAGGAAATCCGCGCGCAGGGCGGCCAGGCCGCGTTCTGGTCGCTCGACGTCACGCAGGAGGCCGACGTGGCGCGCGTGTTCGGCGAGATCGTCGCGCGCTTCGGGCGCCTCGACGTGCTCGTGAACAACGCGGGCATCGAAGGCCACAACGTGCCGACGCACGAGCTCACGCTCGCGCAGTGGCAGCGCGTGCAGGACGTGAACGTCAACGGCGTGTTCCTGTGCACGCGTGCGGCGATTCCGCATATCGACGCGGCCGGCGGCGGCTCGATCGTGAACCTGTCGTCGATGTACGGGATCGTCGGCGGGCCGGACGTGCCCGCGTATCACGCGTCGAAGGCCGCGGTACGGATGATGGCGAAGGTCGACGCGATGCTGTACGCGGCGAAGAACATCCGCGCGAACTCGGTGCATCCCGGCTATATCCGCACGCCGATGCTCGAGGACGCATTCCGCCAGATGGGGCAAGACCCCGACCGTGCGTTCGAGTACATGCAGACCAACGTGCCGATGGCGAAGATCGGCAGCCCGCGCGACATCGCGGCCGGCATCCTGTATCTCGTGTCGCCGGCAGGCCGTTACGTCACAGGCGCGGAGCTCGTGATCGACGGCGGGTTTACCGCGCGCTGACGCGGCGCGGTGCACGCAACGGAACAGGAGACAGGCAGTTGAAAGCGCTCGTGGCAGTAAAACGCGTGGTCGACGCGAACGTGAAGGTCGGCGTGAAATCCGACCGGACGGGCGTCGACATCGCGAACGTGAAGATGTCGATGAACCCGTTCGACGAGATCGCGGTGGAAGAAGCCGTGCGGTTGAAGGAGGCCGGCGTCGTGACCGAAGTGATCGCCGTGTCGGTCGGCGTCGTGCAGGCGCAGGAGACGCTGCGCACGGCCCTCGCGATCGGCGCGGATCGCGCGATCCTCGTCGAATCGAACGACGGCGTCGAGCCGCTCGGCGTCGCGAAGGTGCTGAAGGCGCTGGTCGACAAGGAGCAGCCGCAACTGGTGATCCTCGGCAAGCAGGCAATCGACGACGATTCGAACCAGACCGGCCAGATGCTGGCTGCGCTCGCGGGTTTGCCACAGGCGACGTTTGCATCGAAGGTGGTGGTGACCGACGGCCGTGCGACGGTCGCGCGTGAAGTCGACGGCGGTGCGGAAACGCTGTCGCTTCAACTGCCCGCGGTCGTCACCACCGACCTGCGCCTGAACGAGCCGCGCTACGTGACGCTGCCGAACATCATGAAGGCGAAGAAGAAGCCGCTCGACGTCGTGAAGCCCGCCGACCTCGGCGTGGATGTGACGCCGCGCCTGAAGGTGCTCAGGGTGAACGAGCCGCCGAAGCGCGCGGCCGGCGTGAAGGTGCCGGACGTGCAGACGCTGGTCGCGAAACTGAAGACCGAAGCCAAGGTGCTGTAACAGGGAACGCAAGGAAATGACGATTCTGGTGATTGCGGAACACGGCAACGCGTCGATCAAGGCCGTGACGCTGAATGCCGTCGCGGCCGCACAGGCGCTCAATGCCGCTGGCGGCGGCGACATTCATGTGCTCGTCGCAGGACACGGCGCGCAGGCGGCGGCCGAGGCAGCGGCGAAGATCGCCGGTGTGTCGAAGGTGCTGCTGGCCGATGCGCCGCAGCTGGCCGACGGTCTGGCCGAGAACGTCGAAGCGACGGTGATGGGCGTCGCGAACGGCTACTCGCACATCGTCGTGCCGGCCACGGCCTACGGCAAGAACATCGCGCCGCGCATTGCCGCGAAGCTGGATGTCGCACAGATCTCCGAGATCACGGCGGTGGTGTCGGCCGATACGTTCGAGCGCCCGATTTACGCGGGCAACGCGATCGCGACGGTGCAGTCGGGCGATCCGGTCAAGGTGATCACGGTGCGTGCGACGGGGTTCGACGCGGTGGCAGCAGAAGGCGGCAATGCAGTTGTCGACAAAATCGACGCGGCGGCCGATACGGGCAAAGCGCAGTTCGTGAGCCGCGAAGTGACGAAGCTGGACCGTCCGGAACTCACCAGCGCGAACATCATCGTGTCGGGCGGCCGTGGCCTGGGCAGCGGCGAGAACTACACGAAGGTACTGGAGCCGCTCGCCGACAAGCTTCAAGCCGCACTGGGCGCCTCGCGCGCGGCGGTCGATGCCGGCTTCGTGCCGAACGACTACCAGGTCGGCCAGACCGGCAAGATCGTCGCGCCGCAGCTGTACTTCGCGATCGGCATCTCGGGTGCGATCCAGCACCTCGCCGGCATGAAGGATTCGAAGGTGATCGTTGCGATCAACAAGGATCCGGAGGCGCCGATCTTCAGCGTGGCCGACTATGGTGTGGTCGGCGACCTGTTCACGCTCGTGCCGGAAGCGGCCGCGGCGCTCTGACCGATGCCGCTGTTCGAATTCAACGGGATGCGGCCGCGCATCGATCCGTCCGCATACGTCGACCCGACCGCGGTCGTGATCGGCGACGTGACGATCGGCGCGCGCTGCTACATCGGCCCGCATGCGAGCCTGCGCGGCGACTTCGGCGCGATCGTCGTCGAAGACGGCAGCAACGTGCAGGACGGCTGCGTGCTGCACGTCGGGATCGGCGAGACGTGCCGGCTCGGCGTCAACAGCCACATCGGCCACGGCGCGATCGTGCATGGCGCGACGCTCGAGCCCGACACGATGATCGGGATGAACGCGGTCGTGATGGACGGCGCGACGATCGGCGCGACGACGATCGTCGCCGCATGCGCGTTCGTGAAGGCCGGCTACGACGTGCCGCGTGGCGTGCTGCTCGCGGGCATGCCGGGGCGCGTCGTGCGACGGCTGAGCGACGCGGAGATCGACGCGAAGGCGAACGGCACGCGGATCTACCAGCAGCTGGCGGCGGACTGCCTGAGGACGATCCGGCGGATCGACGCGTGAACCGCGGGCATCCGGGCGCCCCAGGATGTGACGGATTGCCGGGCAGGTTGCCGTTGCCGTAAGATCGGCACAGGCTTTCCCACCGGCATCCGCGTCACATGAAAAAGAACGTCCGTTTGCGGCTCACAGTCATTGCGTCGGCTTTTGCCGTCTACAGCGTTTATATGCACATCCAGCAGTTCATCAGTGGCTGCGTATGGGTCAGGGGCCATCAGCGCTGCAGCTTCGAAAACAGCACGAATTTCGAAGGCTGGATGGATCTCGACCTGATGATCGCCTGCTGCTGGGTCGCCGCGGCGGTGGTGGGCTGGATTTCCGTCATGCAGGCCGCGAAGAAGCCGGGTTGACGGCTGGCGCTTCGTTCACGCGAAACCGATCGCTGTCAATCCGTGACAACGATCATCGATGAGGCGCCACCGTACGCGGCGCCGCCAGGCCGTGGAACCGTTGCCGTCAGAACCGCGTCCGGATCCCCGCGCCGTAGGTGCAGCCGGTCGACAGGTTCGACACGTGATCGTACAGATACCCCGCATAGACATCGGTGCGCTTCGACAGCGGATAGTCGTAGCTGATCGATGCGGTGCTGCGCGCCTGGTCGAGCGCGCTGTTGTCGCGCGAATACGCATACGACGCGAGGATCCGGCCGATGCCGACGGGAATCGTCACGCCGCCTTGCAGCATGTTCACGTGAAAATTGCTACCCGCGAGCGTGTTGGCGACATACGTGTACTCACCGAACAGCTTCACGATGCGCAGGTCGTACGACGCGCCGAGCTGCGCGGTCGTCTGGCTCCTGAAGCCCTTCAGCAGCTTGCCGAGATCGCCCGGCGCGGCGCTGAAGTTCAGGTACTGGTAGACGGCCCCGAGCGCGAGCGCGCCGCGCGCGAACTGCGCCTGCGCCGCGAATTTCTTCGCGCCGTTCTCGCCCGGCTCGTTGCCGGGCGCGTACATGGCCGCGCCGCTCAATCCGCCGAGATCCGGCGTCGAATACTGGATCGCGTTGCTCCATGACGTGCCGCCCGGTATCCCCTGGTCGGTCGGGAAGCCCGGATAGGTGCCGAGGCTGGCGTAAAGCTGCACGATCGTCGGCGAAAACGTGAACGACGCGTAGAACGGATTGAATTTCGCCGATTGCAGGTAGAGCAGGCTGCTCTGCCGCCCGAGCGCGAGCGCGCCGTATGGCGATGCGATACCGACGTACGCGTTGCGGGAAAAGGTCGGGTCGCCGTCGAACGAGCCGAACCGGCCGTTCTGCGGGCGGAAGAAGCCTTCGATCGCGAACACGGCCTTGTAGCCGCCGCCGAGATCCTCCTGGCCGCCGAAACCCCAGAACGACGTCGACAGCCCGCCGCCGCCCAGTTGCGCGGCGCCCGGGTTGCCGGGCACGCGCTGGTAACCGGCCCACGCGTCGACGATGCCGTACAGCTGCACCGTCGATTGCGCGTGGGCGTGAGCGCCGATCGTCAGCGCGGCGACGGGGGCGGCAATGCGGAAGATCCGGTTCAGCGTGGCGAGGCAAATGCGGTTCATCGGCATGATGGGTTCTCTTCGCTCTTTCGTGTTTTCTGATGGCGCGCGCAGGCGGACGCCGCGAACGAGGCGTCGCCATGCCGTGCAAGGGGAGGCGCGGACGCCGCGCGTGAACCGGTGCCGGCGGTTGCGCCGCGACACCGGTTGCCGCAGGCGGGCGCTAGTTGGGGCGGTGCTCCAGCGATCGCCGCTGCAGCGATGCGGTCACGCCCTTGGCCTTCCTGAACAGGAAGAAATAGAGCTTGATGTACTGGCCGACGAGGATCGCGTTCATGAACGTGCCTTCGCGGATGAACTCGGGTTTGCCGAGAAACGTCAGGCCGATCGCCGCGCTGACGAGCAGCAGCGTGCAGTCGAAGCTCGTCTTGATGTCGCCCCAGCGCCAGCCGGTGCGCTCGAAGATCGCGTTGACGAACATGTCGATCGGCATCAGCACCAGGTTCGCGCGGATCATCAGGAACAGGCCGAACGCGAGCAGCGCATCCGCGAACGCGAGCAGGCCCAGTTTCGGCAGGTAGTCCTGGAAGCCGATCGAGCGCGTCAGCATCAGGTTCAGGTCGAGGCAGCTGGCCAGCACGAACGCGGGGAGCAGCGACGCGAGGTGCTTCGCGCGGAAATCCTTGCGCAGCACCAGAAAGGTCAGGAACAGCATGAACAGCTCGAGCATGAAGTTGTACGTGCCCTGGCTCAGCGGCCGGTAGACGAGCGTCATCGTCCGGGTCAGGCTGCTTTGCGGCGAGATGCCGATGCCGGCACGGATCGCGAAGCTGATGCCGAGCGTGAGGATATAGATGCCGACGACATAGGTGATCCAGCGCCGGGTGAGGCTGCCGGTATCGATGACTTCCGCTTCCCTTGCATGGTGCGCCATGGTGGTCCCTTGGTTGTCTTCGTGTTGCCGCGCGTGTCGGGGCGCCGGGTGGGCGGCGGCGCGATGCGCTGTCGTGGGGAATGCACGAAGGTATCCGGGCGAAAATGCCGGTGCCATCCGCGATTCCCATAGCCGGCGGGGCTCGCAGGCGCCCGCCGGTCGTCTCCTCCGGTGGCCGGCGTCAGGCCATGAAGCCGAAACGGTCGAGCGAGATGAACAGCGTCAGCAGCTTGTTCACCACCGGTTCGCCCTCGTTGCGGTTGCCGAGCGCTGCCAGCGCGCTGTCGATAGAACGGGTCGCGCCGAGCAGGTCCGACAGGCTCATGTTCGCCATCACGCCGTAGATGTCGAGCGGCAGCACGGCCTTCACGGCACGGTCGTCGGTGACGACGCAGCCGCCCACATACGAATCGACCTGCCGCAGGCAATGGCACATCTCGGCGCTGTCGTTGCCGACCGCGACGAAGTACGCCTTCGGCGCCGGCCAGAACGTCGCCACCGCACCGCGCTCGATCGACACGCCCTTGAACAGCCCGTTGACCACGTGACGCTTGCCGTTCGCATAGCGCTGCACGACCGAGATGCGGTTGAGCGCGACGCCGGCCACTTCCGGCACGACCTTGCCGTCGCGTAGCGGCACCCACACTTCCTGGAAGAACTTTTCGTGGCCGCGGCCGTACACGTCGAACAGGTAGACCTTCGCCTGCGTACCGTCCTCGGAGACTTCCAGCGGCACGAGATCCAGTTGCTCGGGCGTCAGGTCGCCGAGGCCGGGCACAGGCTGCTTCACCATGTGCGCGTAGTCGACGTCGGCCTGCTTCAGCAGCTTGCGGTCGCGGGCGACCAGTTCGCCGTCCTTGAATACGTAGCGCGGGTTGATCTTCGACAGGCTGTCGGTCAGCACGATGTCGGCGAAGCGGCCCGGGGTCAGCGACCCGAAGCGGTTGTCCATCCGGAACGCGCGCGCCGTGTAGAGCGTCGCCATCTTGATCGCCTGGATCGGATCGATGCCCATCTCCGCGCACAGCGACACGATCCAGTCCATGTGGCCCTTGGTCATCAGGCGGTCCACCGAGATGTTGTCGGCGCACAGCTGGAAGTTCTCGGACGGCCATTTCCGCTTGACGATCGCGCGCAGCATGATCTTGATCACCTCGGGGCTGCCGACGCCGAACTTGATCTGCGTCTGCAGCCCGTAGCGCACGCTTTTCTCGATGTCGTCCTCCTTCCACACGTCGTGGTTCGCGAATGCGCCGATCGCGGGCATGTAGTTCAGCATCATGTCCGACAGCGCCGTCACGCCCCAGTGCGTGTTCATGAAGCCGCCTTTCGCGCGGCCGAGCGCCGATTTGCGGAAGTCGTCGTCGTTGCCGACGCTGTAGGTCAGGTGCGCGAGTTCGCCGAGGCCGATCACCGGGTCCATCTTCAGCAGCGCGTCGGTCACGTCGACCGACGTCTTCTTGCCGGGCGCGAACGCGAACACGCGATACGGCAGGCGGTCGTGATCGCGGAACAGCTGCTCGGTGGCCGGCACGGCCTCGGCGCCGGCCGCGCTGACGAAATCGAGGCATTCGGAGAAGATCGTCGTCGTGCCGCACGGCACGATCGCCTCGGCGAACGCCGCCGGATGCGCGAGTTGCGCATCGAAGTGAATATGCGCGTCGATCAGGCCGGGAATCGCGTAGAGCCCTTCGCCGTCGAACACCTCGCGCACCCGGATCGCGGTTTCGTCCGGGTTCAGCGCCACGATGCGCTTGTCGTACACGAGGATCGAGCCCTGGTAGACCGTCTCGCTGTGCACGTCGAGGATGTTCAGGTTCTTCAGCAGGAGATCGGCTTCCTTCTTCCCGTTGAGAATGTCGAAAATCGCGCGCACCTGGTCGTAGTGCGTCGCAACCTGGTCGCGTTGTCCGGATGCGCCGGCCGTTCTCTCGCTGACTGCTTGGTACATGACTTGTCTCGCTTTCATCGGTTGGTGTGAACCTGCTTTTGCGCCGCAGCAAACGCGGGCGCCGCAACATGCGCGTACCGGCCGGGGTGTGTCGCCGGCCTGCGAACGCGACAGGACCCATGAAAACCGAAGTCACCGTTTCTAAAAAGCAGCGTTTTTTGCACGGAGCGTGCGCTTTTCGAGTACGCTGGGCCGACTCAGGAGATCCGTGCCCATGCTCCACTCACGATTGCTGCGCTACATCGACGAAGTCGCCCGGTGTGGCTCGATCCGTGCGGCCGGCGAGAAACTTCACGTTGCGCCGTCCGCGATCAACAAGCATGTGCTGCTGCTCGAGGAGGAGATCGGCGAGCCGTTGTTCGAGCGCCTGCCGCGCGGGCTGCGTCTGACGCCGGCCGGCGAGATCCTGCTGGCGCACGTGCGCAGGACGATGTCGGAATACCGGCAGGTCGAGGCCGAGATCCGCAACCTCAACACGCTGCAGAAGGGCGAGGTGATCATCGCGACGGTCACCGGTCTTGCCAGCGGCATTGCCTCCACCGCGGCCGTGAATTTCTGCGCGCAGCATCCTCACATCAAGATTTCGATTCGCGTGATGTCCGTGCGCGAGATCGCCGATGCGCTCGCCAGCGGCGAAGCCGATCTGGGCCTCGGCTTCAACCTGCCGCCGTCGCCGCAGCTCGAAAGCCTGTGGGAAATGGATACGAGCCTCGGCGCGGTGATCTCGCCGAAGCACGCGCTCGCGCGGATGGAGTCGATCCCGCTCGCGTACTGCGCGTCGTATCCGCTGATCTTTGCGGATCGCTCGATGCTGATGCACGGCATCGTCGCCGATACGTTCGAGGAGGCGGGGATCGACGTCGAGCCCGTGTTCCGCACCAATTCGATCGAGACGATGAAGCGTCTTGCCGCCGCAAGCGAAAGCATCGCGTTCCTCAGCAAATTCGATATCGCCGAGGAGTACCGTCAGGAGATCCTGACTTACCGGCCGATCCGCGATCGCGCGTTCAGCCGCAACGTGCTGGCGCTCATGCGCCGCGAAAAGCACGGCCGGGGGCTCGCGAGCCTGCTGCTGGCCGAGGAGATCATGGCGATCCTGGGCGAGATGAGCAGCTGACGGGGTGCGCGCAACGAGGCGTCGGTCGCGGTCGACGTTGTGCTTTTTCCTGCCGTGCCGGGATAATGATCCGGCGACGCGCACGTCGCGCGAGGGGAGGCTCCCATGCAATTTCCGACGGGATCGGTGGTCGCGCTCAGTTCGGCTGCCGCGACGATGTTTTCGATGGGCATGCTGTTTCTCGGCTACTGGGGCTGGCACGAGCCACTGCCGTGGCGGTTCGGCGACTACGTCGTGATCCTGCCGGCGCTGGCCGGGTTCGCGTGCCTCGTCAGCGTGCCGTTTCTTGCCACATCGCCGATGAAGGCGCCCGATGACGAAGCGCGGATGTTCGTCGCGCGGCGCGTGTTTTTGTGCGGCGCATGTGCGTTGTGGTGTGCGATCGTCGCGTCGCTGGTGGTGTGAGGCTCGTCGGGCGACGCGTGAATTACGCAGGGGTGGTGCCGAGATCCACGAAGACCTTGTTGGCCCCTGCCTTGTACGCTTCCGTGGGCTCGTGTCGAATAATCTGAGCGAGCGCAATTTCAACCGGGACTGGATTGAGCGCCAGCTGGCTCATAGCGAGCGTGACGGCGTCCGGGTGGCTTACAACCATGCCGAGTACCTGCCGGAACACCGGAAGATCATGCAGTGGTGGGGTGATCATCTCGAAAAGACCCCCATTTCGCTTATTGGATGGTCCCCGAGAGCGACCTGTCAGGATGAGAGTCAGTTGGATTTGTTTATATCTCTTGCCGCACGAGTGAGCGGGCATGCATCGGTGTGCTCGGCTAGCAGGTTTCGAATGCGCGGTGATTGAGCTCAAGCAATCCTTTGCGTGCGCGCAACGTTCATTAGCGATACCGGGAGTCGCTCAGCCTACGACCGTGGAGACAGGCTCTGAGACATTCTTCCAGACGAAGCGGCAGCGCAGCGAGACACTCTTCGCCGATGCTGCCGAGCTTGCCGGTTTTAATCCGGTTCGCATGATATTCCGGAAGGTCACCGTGATAGTCCCAGAGTACGACTCCGTTCTCTGCATCGAGCTCAATCCATACTCGGCAATCTTTGTCGCGATCCAGTGGGGCTCGGACGTTTTTGCTATGTAGTCGGAATATGACTTCCGCTCCAACCGCGAATGGCCCTTCCTTTTGCTCCGAATAGACTGCAGCAAACCCAAATTCCTGGATTTGCTCAATGAAGCAATCAAACTCCGGCTTCAGTTTTTTTGTCAGCTCATCGAATGTGACGCGATTACCCATAGTTTTTTTGACCCGCTCTCGATCCTCATCGCGCCGCTTCTCGAAGTCGGCCTCTTCCTGAGCGACCTTAGCCTGCAACAACTCGCTATACCTTTTCATGTGTTCCTCGTGCCCCGTAGTTTTGTGATGTTCGGTTGATCGCGACCGTACGTCATGCGCGCGGAGATTGATCCGTCGCTCATTGAGCGGAGGCATTAAAGCACATTCCCTACGGAACACGAGTCTTCGTAGCCCGGCTGTTGATTTCCTCGCGTGCGCACGTACGTGTGTGTAAAGGCTCAGCCGTGCAGAGAATGCGGAGAGGGGACACGCGCTTGAATGGCGGTGACTGGGGCCGGGCCGCGCCTTTCGTCATGCGACGCTACGTAACGCAGGGCCCGCGTTACGTGCGCGTTACCCGGGACGCGCGGCTTGATCACGGTCGTGAGGTCGAGACCGGATGTCGTGCGTCGCGGCGCGGATGGCCCTTGGGAGGCGGCTTTCCGGGATGGGTGCGAAGTCGTCGTTGATTCCGATCGCAATGGCACGATAGATGCTTATCGGGATGATCGAGCTGAAAAGCGAACGGGGGCTTCCATGCAAAATCATTTCATCAAGGCGAACGTTGCGCTCGCTGCCATTGCCGCGGCTTGCGCGCTGGCTGCGTGTGGCGGCAGCGATATGACGGCGCCGACGCCGGGCGGTAACAACATCGGAACGAGTACCAGTGGTACGAGTGGAACTAGCGGCACGAGTGGAACTAGCGGCACGAGTGGAACTAGCGGCACGAGTGGAACTAGCGGCACGAGTGGAACTAGCGGCACGAGTGGAACTAGCGGCACGAGTGGAACTAGCGGCACGAGTGGAACTAGCGGCA
>NZ_JAAGPB010001133.1:0-843 GCF_017104585.1 Burkholderia sp. Ac-20392 | reverse complement strand
CGTGCCGGGCGCCACGCCGCCGAGCTGCGCGGCAATATCGGCCGGCAGGTCTTGCCGCGTCACGCGCGCGGCGTCGCACACCGCGCACGCATAGCGCAGCACGTTGCGCAATTGCCGCACGTTGCCGGGCCACGGATATGCGGCGAGCTGTTCGGCGAGCGTTGCATCGAGCGTCAGCACGTGGCCGGTTGCCTGCGCCTCCTCGGCGAATACGGCGGCGATCACGTCGCGCACATCGGCGCGTTCGCGCAGCGGCGGCAGTTCGAACGTCGCGCCGCTCAGCCGGTAGTACAGGTCCTCGCGGAACGTGCCGTCGGCCACCATGCGTGCGAGATCGCGGTGCGTCGCGCAGATCACGTCGAGATCGACGCGTACGGGCGTATCGCTGCCGAGCGGCACGACCTCGCCATCGGCGAGCACGCGCAACAGGCGCGTCTGCAGCGCGAGCGGCATGTCGCCGATTTCATCGAGGAACAGCGTGCCGCCGTCGGCGAGCGCGATCTTGCCGCGCGCGCCATTTTTGCGTGCGCCGGTGAACGCGCCGGCCGCATAGCCGAACAGTTCGCTCTCGATCAGCGCTTCCGGCAGCGCGCCGCAGTTGACCGCGACGAACGGTCGCGTGCGCCGCGCGCCGGCGTCGTGGATCGCGCGCGCGAACACTTCCTTTCCCGCACCGGTTTCGCCGAGCACGAGAATCGGCAGCCGCTTGCTCGCAACGCGCAGCGCGAGCTCGGCCTGCTGCGCGATATGCGCGTCGCTGCTGTGCAGGAACGGTGTCAGTGCGCCGACGTGGCGTTGCGCGGTGCCCGGGCGGCGCGAGGCCGTGCCGGGTTCGCGGCCGGT
>NZ_JAAGPB010001132.1:0-677 GCF_017104585.1 Burkholderia sp. Ac-20392 | reverse complement strand
GCCGCATCGGGATTCGGCGCGAGCCGCAGGCGCACGCGCAACGGCTGCAGCATGTCGGGCGGCGGCGGCTCCGCCAGCGGGCCGGCGGTGAGCAGTTGCCGCAGCGTCGCGTCCGCATCGGTGTCGCCGAGCGATGCGAATTCGACGCGCGTGACCGCACCGTTCGTGCCGATCCATGCGCGCACGACGATCTCGGGCGGCGGTGCAGCGGCGCTCGCGTTCAGCACGCGCGCTTCGAGATAGCGATGCAGACGGTCGGCCGCGTCGCCGTCGGCTTCGAGCCAGGTCTGGAATTGCTGCCCGGCGAGCTGTCCGTAACGGATCCACGTTTGCGGCACGTCGGCCGTTTGTGCGACGGTCGATCCGGCACTCACGGCCAGCACCCACGCGACGACGATCGCCCGCCACCCTCCCGATACGCCCCACTGCTGCATTCGCTTCATCCCGCCTCCCGTTTCGACGATGCGCCGTCGTGCTGCGTCATCCGCTCGCCCTGCGCCCTTCAACCGATCTCGATCGGCACGTACAGCCGCGTGCCGCCGCGCTGGACGAGCAGCGCGACGTTGCCGTGCGCGGCGTCGATCTCGGTCATCAGCGCGCCGATGTTCGCGACCGGCGTGCCGTTGACCGACAGCACGACATCGCCGGGCTGCAACCCCGCGCGCGCAGCCTGGCCA
>NZ_JAAGPB010001131.1:0-895 GCF_017104585.1 Burkholderia sp. Ac-20392 | reverse complement strand
ACAGCTCGATTACTTCGTTGTCGACTTCGACGTCGACGGGTCTGTCGTCAGCCACCAGCTCGATTGGTTCGTTGTCGACGGGGCTCAGCTCGACGAACAGTTCGGTGACTTCGCTGTCTACCTCGACCTCGACGGGCCTGTCGTCGGCTAACAGCTCGATTACTTCGTTGTCGACTTCGACGTCGACGGGCCTGTCTTCGGCGAATAGCTCGATTACTTCGTTGTCGACCTCCACGTCGACAGGGCTGTCGTCAGCCACCAGCTCAATTGGTTCGTTGTCGACGGGACTCAGCTCGACGAATAGTTCGGTGACTTCGCTGTCTACCTCCACGTCAACGGGGCTGTCGTCAGCCACCAGCTCAATTGGTTCGTTGTCGACAGGGCTTAGCTCGACGAATAGTTCGGTCACTTCGCTGTCGACCTCGACTTCGACGGGCTTGTCGTCGGCCAACAGCTCGATCACTTCGCTGTCGACTTCCACGTCGACGGGGTTGTCGTCAGCCACCAGCTCAATTGGTTCGTTGTCGACGGGTCTTAGCTCGACGAACAGTTCGGTGACGTCGTTGTCGACCTCGACCTCGACGGGCCTGTCGTCGGCGAACAGCTCGATCGATTCGCTGTCCACGTCGACCTCGACGGGTCTCTCGTCGTCAAACAGCTCGATCACATCGCTGTCGACTTCCACGTCGACGGGGTTGTCGTCAGCCACCAGCTCAATTGGTTCGTTGTCGACAGGTCTCAGTTCGACGAATAGTTCGGTGACGTCGTTGTCGACCTCGACATCGACGGGATTGTCGTCGGCGAACAGTTCGATCACATCGTTGTCGACTTCGACGTCGACGGGTCTCTCGTCGGCGAACAGCTCGATCACGTCGCTGTCGACCTCCACGTCGAC
>NZ_JAAGPB010001130.1:0-594 GCF_017104585.1 Burkholderia sp. Ac-20392 | reverse complement strand
ATGATATATATATCATTTTTTCTCTACTGATGCACCACCCACTGAGACTTACCACGGGTTATACACTCTTCCCCTCCACGCCGCTCTTCCGATCTTCGTGCGGCGGGCGGAGGCAGGGCGGGCCCGGGCGAGCCGTTCCGGTGCGGTGACAGCGGTCATGCACGGGAACGGATGTGCGTATGATGCGGGAATCGAACCATAGCGTCCAAGACTGGATCGTTATGCTGTTCATTGGTAAAACCAATACGTTGGACGCCATGCTACTGCGCCACATCCGCTATTTCCTGGCCGTCGCCGAGCAGCGCAGCTTCACGCGCGCGGCCGACGCGCTGCACGTGTCGCAGCCGACGCTGTCGCAGCAGGTGCGCCAGCTCGAGGAAACGCTCGGCGTGCAGTTGTTCGACCGCTCGGGCCGCGCGGTGCAGCTCACCGAGTTCGGCGAAGTCTATGCGCGCCATGCGCGCGCCGCGCTGCACGAGCTCGATTCGGGGCAGCGCGCGCTGCACGACGTCGCCGATCTCGGCAGCGGGTCGTTGCGGCTCGCGATGATGCCGACCTTCGCGGCCTACCTGAGCGGCTCGCTGATCGACGCGA
>NZ_JAAGPB010001129.1:0-237 GCF_017104585.1 Burkholderia sp. Ac-20392 | reverse complement strand
TATTAAAAAAAAAAATCAAGCTACTGCTGCCTTTGCTCCGCTCTATCCACCGCCTTCTCGAGTTTCTCCTTCTCTGCCCTCATCTAGTTCAGATGCCGCTCTCGCGTTAGATGCCCTCCTTCGCACCCTGCCTGCAGCCCGGCACTCTCCAGCATCTCCACACACCGCGTTACACTCCCCTCACCGCGCTTCGCTGTCAGCGCACCTGTCCTCTTGCAACATTCCTCCGCCCTATAC
>NZ_JAAGPB010001128.1:0-897 GCF_017104585.1 Burkholderia sp. Ac-20392 | reverse complement strand
CACGCGGCGCGACGGCCCGATGGGTTACGAGCTGCTCCGGGCGCTCCGCTGGCTCGGTTTCCGACCTCCCGGCCGCGCGCCGCTCGGCCATGCCACGCGGCCGCGCGACGAACCGGTGCGGCTTGGGCAGCAGCCGTCGCTCGCGTTCGCGGCGTCGATGCTGGCCGGCGTGAGCGATGAGGGCAGTGGCATGCCGCCGCGCATCGCGATCCATGGTTTCGGGCTGTTCGGCCCGAACGGGCCGCTGCCGACGCACCTGACCGAATACGCGCACGAACGCGCGGCGCAGCACGACGATCCGACGTTTGCCGCGTTTGCCGACCTGTTTCATCACCGGCTGATCCTGCTGTTCTACCGCGCGTGGGCCGACGCGCAGCCGACGGTGAGCCTCGACCGCCCGGAACGGGCACGGTTCGACGGTTACGTCGCGAGCCTGATCGGGCGGGCGGCACATGGCGACAAGCCGGCCGCGCAAGCCGAAACACACGCCGACGCCGACATGCTCGCGCCGCATGCGCGCTACTTCCACGCGGGCCATCTCGTGCGGCACACGCGCAACCCGGAAGGGCTCGTGCAGATCCTGCGCCGGCATTTCGGTGTCGAGGCCCGCATCGTCGAGCACGTGCCGCAGTGGGTCGCGATCGAACGTTCGCAGCGCTGCACGATCCGCGCGACGCGGCCGACGTTGCGGGTCGGCGCCGTCGCGCTCGGCGTCGCGGTGCGCGATGCGCAATCGCGCTTCCGGATCGTGCTCGGCCCGCTGTCGCTCGATGCGTACCGCCGTTTCCTGCCGGGTGGCCCGCATGCCCGGCAGCTCGCGCAATGGGTGCGCGAATACGTCGGCATCGAGTTCGACTGGGACGTGCAGCTCGAACTGGCGGCCGACGCGGTGCCGGC
>NZ_JAAGPB010001127.1:0-614 GCF_017104585.1 Burkholderia sp. Ac-20392 | reverse complement strand
GGCATCGTGCGGCAGCGCCGCGACGCTGATCAGGTCGCAGCCGAGTTCGGCCGCAAGCGTGCCGGGCGTCGCATCGCCGGACCCCGGATGGCCGGACCCCGGATGGCCGGCCCCCGCGATCGCATGGGACAGCCCTTGCGCCCGTGCGGCGGCTTCCACTTTCGCACCGTGGTCCGGCAGCCGCGCTCCGGATAAACGCGAGTCCGGTGCGGCGTCGGGCAGCATGAACGTGACCCGGGCGCCGACCGCGCGCGCCAGTTCGAGCGCATGGCCGATCGCGTCGATGCCGCCGGGCGCGCCGTCGACCGTCACGAGCAGATGGCGGTACATCGTGCCGCTCCGCTTATCCGGCGAGCGGCGCGCTGCGCCGCGTGCCGGTCGATACGATCTTCATGGGTGGGCTCCTCGTGGTGTTCGTCATGCATCGGAACCCATGCTATCGATGCGGCGCCGGTGCGGCCCCACTCGTCGCGGGGGGGGATTGACGCGCGGACGCGGTTCGACCGATCCTTCCCCCCACACCCACCCCGGACGCTGGCCCGCACGGCACCGCCGGATTCCGACTGCTGCCCCGATGGCCCACCCACCCGATCGCGCCGACGCGCCTCCCACCA
>NZ_JAAGPB010001126.1:0-902 GCF_017104585.1 Burkholderia sp. Ac-20392 | reverse complement strand
CCCACCGCGCGGCGGCGCCCGTCTCCGCCGCCATCGCGGCGACCAACTGCTCGTGCTTCGCTTCGAGCGCGGCGGCCGCCTTCAGCAGCAGCGCGCGGCGCGCGCCGGGGCCGAGCGCGGCCCAGTCGGGAAACGCGCGGGCGGCCGCGTCGGCCGCCGCGCGCGCATCGTCGACGGTGCACGCGGGCGCTTCGGACGCAACGTCGCCATCGAGCGGGTTGCGGCGCACGAAGGTCGCGCCGCTGGATGAGTGACGGCGTTCGCCGCCGATCAGCATCGATACGGTTTGCATGGAATCTCCGGAAGGACGCGCATTGCGCATCACATCATTCAGGCAATCTCGACTTCAACCACGACCGGCGTCGCGGCGCGCAGTGCGTCGGTCAGCGTATCGCGCAGAAGCGTCGCATCGGTCACGCGCACGCCGCGGCAGCCCATCCCTTGCGCGAGCGCGACGAAATCCAGGTTCGGCAGATCGGTGCCCTGCACGGGATCGTCCGGGCCGAAGCCGAACACCGGCGCGAAATCCTGCAGCGCCGCGTAGCGCCGATTGTTCAGGATCACGAACGTGATCGGCAGCTTCAGTTGCGCGGCGCTCCACAGTGCCTGGATCGAATACAGGCTCGACCCGTCGCCGATCAACCCGATCACGCGCCGGCCCGGCTGCGCGAGCGCGACGCCGACGGCGGCCGGCATCCCGTAGCCGAGCCCGCCGCTGTCCATCGTGTAGAACGTGCCACTGTGCGTGAACGGCAGGTGTTCCTGCATCACGGCACGTGCGCTCGGCGCTTCCTCGACGACGATGTCGTGCGCGTCGCGCACGTCGGCGAGCGTCTGCAGCGCGAACGCGACCGACATGCGCTCGCCGGCGGCCGGCGGTTCGACACGCGCGCGCGGCGGCC
>NZ_JAAGPB010001125.1:0-763 GCF_017104585.1 Burkholderia sp. Ac-20392 | reverse complement strand
GTACGGCGCGCGGCGCGCGCGATCCTCCATGTCGGCGATCCGCTCGCCGGTCAGCGGGTGCGTGCGCGCGTAGGCCGGCACACCCGCATCGCCCATCGACGCGCGGTCGAGCCGCTCGAAGAAGCCCGGCATCCCGTACGGGTCATAGCCCGCGCCCGCGAGCAGCTGGAAGCCGACGCGATCGGCCTCGCGCTCGGCCGATCGCGAAAAGCGCAGCTGGTTGTCGACCGCATACGCCTGCCCGCCCACCGCGATCGCGCTGCCGAGGTCGCCGCTTCTCGCGAGCACGCCGGCCAGCACGCCGAGCAGCATCGTCGCGAGCGCCGTGTAGCCGGTCTTCTCGTTCGCGCCGATCATCCGCGCAATGTGCCGCTGCAGCACGTGCCCCATCTCGTGGCCGACCACCGATGCGAGTTCCGACTCCGTCTGTGTCGTGACGACGAGCCCGCTGTTGATCCCGATGAAGCCGCCCGGCATCGAGAACGCGTTGATTTGCGGATCGCGCACGGGGAACAGGTCGAAGTCCGGCGTGTAGCCGCCGATGAAGCGCGCGGCCGCCGCGGCCGCGAGCCGCGCCGCCATCGCGTTCAGGTAGTCGCGCACGAGCCAGTCGTCGAGATAGTCGGGATCGCGCCGCACTTCGCGCATCACGCGCTCGCCGAGCCGGCGCTCGGCCTGCGGCGTCAGCGAACCGCCGGAACCGTCGCCCAGGTCGGGCAGCTCGAGCGTGCGAAGCGGCGCGCGCAGGCTCGCGGCCGGCGCC
>NZ_JAAGPB010001124.1:0-905 GCF_017104585.1 Burkholderia sp. Ac-20392 | reverse complement strand
CCACCGGCGGCGCGACCGAAGCCGCGGTCGGGCCCGGCGCAGCGGTGGCCGGTGCAGCCGGCGTGACGGGAATCTCGCGCTGCGTCAGCGTGGCCGGCGCCGGCGCGTAGTACGGCGCATAGCCATACGGACTCGTGTAATAACAGCCGCCGAGGGTCAGCGTCGTCAATGCGAATACCGCACACCTCGCGGCAGGAATCGGGGTCATGTGTTGCTCCGGCAGAATCCGCGCGTCGCCGCCAGGTGCGCGCCTGACTCTAGCTTACGTCCCCTGCAGATTTCCGCTCGGTATGATCGGTTACTTTTTGTTTCCTGCACCGGACGGGCGCGCGGGCACGCCGCGTGCTGGCAGGTCTGTCGCGCTCGCGTTGAAGTTCGCGCAAATGCCCTCAACTTGAACGATGTCAGGCTGGCCGGCGCGGACGGGGTTCGCGAGCAACCGGCGGCCCGAAACCAGCGGACTTCGGCCCGCCCAGACAGGAACGCGGCTCACGCCGCCATCGACATGACTACGCCACGCCCCACTCCCCGGGCGGACTCGCCGCTCGATCCGATCATCCAGTTGCTGGCGCTCGCCGGCGAACAGGGATATCTGACCCACGCCGACCTCGTCGACGCGCTGCCGCCCGAAAGCGACAGCCCCGACGCGCTCGACGTCGTGCGCGCCGCGCTCGCCGACATCGGCATCGCCGTGCTCGACGAGCCGGCCGTGCCTGCGCCGTTCGCCGGTTCGGCGCCAGTCGACGTCGATCGCGATGCGCTCGACGAAGGCCGCGCGATGCTCGGCGAAACCAGCGGACTTCGGCCCGCCCAGACAGGAACGCGGCTCACGCCGCCATCGACATGACTACGCCACGCCCCACTCCCCGGGCGGACTCGCCGCTCGATCCGATCATCCAGTTGCT
>NZ_JAAGPB010001123.1:0-246 GCF_017104585.1 Burkholderia sp. Ac-20392 | reverse complement strand
TTATTGCATTTATTGACTGCACATCTGTTTCCTAGTAGATCTACAGCTAGATGATGGGACTGACTGCTAAGGATATGTCATGAGATGTAGTGGATGTATGATAGAGATATATGTGGGAGGAATCTAGGTAGAGTAAGTCTGTAATTATAGTATATATAGCATACATTAATGTGTGTGTTGTTTTTTTGTAGATGAATTAGTGTATAAATTATATATATTTTTTTTTTTTTTTTAATGATCCGGCCA
>NZ_JAAGPB010001122.1:0-603 GCF_017104585.1 Burkholderia sp. Ac-20392 | reverse complement strand
CTGCAGGGCGCGGACGTCGCGCTGCGCGTGCGCCCGACGCAGCCGCGGCTCGACGTGCCGACGGTCGGCTTCGGCTGGGACATGCAACTCGATGCCGGCCACGACTACACGCTGCACCTGACGCGCTTCAACGCGGAGCTCGGCCAGCCGCCGCTGCCGGACGGCACGCCGCTTGCCCGCTCGCTTGCGCTGTCGACGCTGACGGCCCGCTACCGCGTGCCGACCGCGAGCCAGGGGCAGTTGCTGAGCGTCGTCGGCGACCGCGTCGATCTCGGCATCCTCAGCGAGTTCATTCGCGGGCTGCCGCCGCCGCACACCGGCCCGGCGCTTGCCGCGTCGCTTGCGCGGCAGACGCTGCCGGTCCGCGACCGCGGGCCGACCGCGTGCCAGGGGCAGTTGCTGAGCGTCGTCGGCGACCGCGTCGATCTCGGCATCCGCAGCGAGTTCATTCGCGGGCTGCCGCTGCCGGCACGCCTGCGCAACGAGTTGATCAAGATCGAGCCGCGCGGGATGGTGTCGAACTATCAGATCGAGGTCGAGCGCGCGAAGCCCGCGCGGGCCGACCTCGCCGACGAGGAGCGGCGCACGGGCGCCGCGCCGATC
>NZ_JAAGPB010000113.1:0-20716 GCF_017104585.1 Burkholderia sp. Ac-20392 | reverse complement strand
CTCGCGGTGCAGGCCGGCGCACACGTCGCGGCGACCTGTTCGGCGCGCAACCGCGAGACGGTCGAATCGCTGGGCGCGGCGGCAAGCATCGACTATCGCGCGCAGGACATCGCGGCGGCGCTGCGCGCCTGGGCGCCCGGCGGGGTCGACCTCGTGCTCGATGCGGTCGGCGGCGACACGCTGCCCGATGCGCTCGACCTGCTGGCGCCGGGCGGCACGCTGGTGAACATCATGACGCTTGCGGCCGGCGATGCGGAGCGGCTGGCCGCGACGGCCGCCGAAGCCGCACGGCGCGGCCTGCGTACCGCGATGACCTATAGCCGGATGCCGAGCGGCGGCACGCTCGGCCGGATCGCGGCGCAACTTGAAAAGCGCGCGCTGCGCGTGCCGCGTTTCGACCGCTTTCCGCTCGAACAGGCGGCCCGCGCACTCGATCTCGTTCAAACGGGCGAGGCGAAAACGAAGCTGGTGCTTCATGTTGCGGATATCGCCCGCTGAGCGGCCCGCACGCACATCACTGGAGACAACGATGACCGATACCCGAACCGGCGTACTGGCCGGCAAGTGCGCGCTCGTGACGGGCGCAAGCCGCGGCATTGGCCGCGCGATCGCGCAGCGCCTCGCATCCGAAGGCGCGACCGTCGTCGTGACGGCGCGCAGCCTCACGCAATCGGCGACGACCGCCGGCACGCTCGCCGAAACGGTGGCGCTGATCGAGCAGGCCGGCGGCCGTGCGATTGCGCTCGCGGCCGACCTGTCGAACGCGGCCGAGCGCGATGCACTCGTCGGGCGCGCGGCGCAAGCCGCCGGCGGCCTCGACATCCTCGTCAACAATGCGGGCGTGGCCGACTACGCGTGCGTCGACGCGATGCCGATGACGATGTTCGACACGACGATCGAACACTATCTGCGGATTCCGTTCGCGCTGGCGCAGGCCGCGATCCCGCTGATGCGCGCACGCGGCGCCGGCTGGATCGTGAACGTCGGCTCGGTGACGGCGCTGCCGCCGCTGCGGCCTTTCGACGATTTCTCGCGGGTGGGCGGCGCGACCGTCTATGCGGCGGTGAAGGCAGCGCTGTCGCGCTTCACGCAGGGGCTTGCGGCCGAACTCGAAGCCGACGGCATCGCGGTGAATCTGGTCGCGCCGAGCACGGCGATCCGCACGCCGGGCGCCGCGCGCTACATCCCCGAAGGCTATCCGACCGAGGACGTCGCGTATCTCGCCGAAACCGCGCTCGCGCTGTGCCGCCTGCCGGCGCGCGAACGCACGGGCCTCGTCACGCACAGCCTGCATTTCCCGCTCGCGCAGCAGCTCGCGGTGCGTTCGCTGGACGGCCGCACGGCGCCGCCGCCGCCGGTGATTCCCGCATATGCGCATCCCCACATCGACCCGACAGGACTTTGATTGATATGACGAACTCGATTCGCTTCGACGGCGGCACCGCCGTGATCACCGGCGCGGCCAGCGGCATCGGCAGCGGGCTCGCGCGCCACGCCGCCGGGCTCGGCATGCGCGTCGTGCTGGCCGATCTCGACCCGGCGAAACTCGACGCATTCGCCGCGACGCTCGACACCGACGTGCTGTGCGTGCCGACCGACGTCAGCCGGCCGGAAGCCGTCGATGCACTGGCGGAAGCGGCCTGGCAGCGTTTCGGCGGCGTCGACCTGCTGTTCAACAACGCGGGCGTGATGGCGACCGGCTTCAGCTGGGAAATCACGCCGGAACGCTTCGAGCGCAGCTTCGCGATCAACGTGCACGGCGTGCTGAACGGCATCCGCAGCTTCGTGCCGCGGATGCTCGAGCGCAACGTGCCAGCGCGCGTCGTGAATACCGCGTCGGTCGGCGGGTTCCTGCCGAGCCCGCTGATGTCGCCTTACTCGGCGACGAAATTCGCGGTGGTCGCGCTGACGGAATCGCTGTATGGAGAACTGAAGATGTTGGGCGCGCCGGTCGGCGCATCGTTGCTGGCGCCGGGCCCCGTGCACAGCAGCATCTTCAACGACCCGTTCGGCGATGCGCACGACCGGCCCGAGGTGCGCGGTTTCGTCGACACGATGCGCTCGATGCTGAACGCGCACGGACTCACGCCCGACGCGTTCGCCGCGCGAGTGTTCGACGGCATCCGTGAAGGGCGCTACTGGCTGATTCCGCAGCCGGAGACGATCGACGGCGCGCTGCAGCGGCGCACCGACGACATCCTCGCTTCACGCGATCCGTCGCTGCCGTCGTTCTGAGGGCCGGGCGGGGCAGCCGCGCCCGGCGTGCGCCGTCACATGTGCGTGCCGGCGTGCGTGCGGCCGCTCGGGTCGCCGCCGCGATCGGGTGGCGTATTGTTCTGATCGATTTTCGCGAGCACGAAGCCGGCGTGCGGCAATGCGCCGGGCGAGCGGTGCGTCGCCGGTGCGATGGCGTCGTGCGGCGACGCGGTGGGGAAACCGGATGACGTCACGCCCGGTTGAGCGAACGCCGAAAGGGAAGCAGCCGCCAGGGCGGCGGCGACGATCGCGTGCGATTTCATGGTGGCTCCTTCACGACTGACTACGGGACAACGTAATCAGTCTAGGGCGCGAAACTTAACGCGACGTGAAGGATGCGTGCGGCGCGGATGACGAAGTATTCATGCGCGCCGCGGCGTTCATGCCGGCGCCGACACCAGCGCGCAGAAGTTCTCGAGATCGACGTTGCCGCCGCTGATCACCACGCCCACGCGCTTGCCCTGCAGCGCGTCCTTCATCCGTCGCACGGCGGCGAACGACAGGCAGCCGGTCGGCTCGACCACAATCTTCATACGAGTGGCGAAGAAGCGCATGCAGTCGACCAGTTCCGCGTCCGTCGCGGTCAGGATGTCGTCGACGTCGCGGCGGATGATCGGGAACGTCAGGTTGCCGAGGTGCTGCGTCTGCGCACCGTCGGCGATCGTGCGCGGCGTGTCGATATGCACGATCGCGCCGGAGCGGAACGATTGCTGGCCGTCGTTGCCGGCTTCCGGCTCGACGCCATACAGCGTTGCGTGCGGCGACAGCGCGCGCGTGGCGAGCGCGGTGCCCGACAGCAGCCCGCCGCCGCCGAGCGGCGCGAATACCGCGTCGAGCGGGCCGACTTCGTCGAACAGTTCCTTGGCCGCCGTACCCTGGCCGGCGATCACGTCCGGATGGTCGTAGGGCGGGATCAGCGTGAGCCCGTGCTGCGCCGCGAGATCGCGCCCGATCTGTTCGCGATCCTCGGTGTAGCGGTCGTAGGTCACGACCTTGCCGCCATAGCCGCGCGTGGCGGCCATCTTCGCGGCCGGCGCATCCTGCGGCATCACGATCGTCGCGGGAATGCCGAGCATGCGCGCCGACAGCGCGATCGCCTGCGCGTGGTTGCCGGACGAGAATGCGACGACGCCATTGCGGCGCTGCTCCGCGTCGAAACGCGACAGCGCGTTGAACGCGCCGCGGAACTTGAACGCGCCCATGCGCTGCAGGTTCTCGCACTTGAAGAACACCTGCGCGCCGAGTGCTTCGTCGATCGTCCGCGACGTCATCACCGGCGTGCGGTGAGCATGGCCTTCGAGCCGGGCCGCGGCAGCGGCCACGTCGTCGTACGTGGGGGGAGTCGGAGAATTCATGGGTTGCCCGGTGGTCGTAAGAATCGGTCAGCAGAAAAGCAGCGCGTGCCACGCGCTTGCGTCATTTCGCATCGTTGTAGACGGTCGCGCGCGAGACGCCGAGGTGCTGCGACACGATCTCCATCGCGCGGCGCACTTCGAGGAAACCGTCGGCCTTCAGCGTCTGCATCAGCTCGCGGCGCTGGTCGGTCTTCAGTTCGCGCGGCGTCGTCGCGAGGCGCATCGCGAATGCGTCGATGCGTTGCCGGATCGCATCCGCGCCGGCCGGGTCGAGCGTTTCCGCGACGGCTTCGCCGTCCGTGCTGCAGAACTGGTTCAGCATGCCCTGGAAGCCGCGGAACAGCGTGACGTCGGCATTCAGGCACAGCGCGGCCACATAGCGGCCGGTCGAATCCTTGATGCCGATCGACGTGCTTTTCGCGGTGCGGCCGTCGGCGAAGCGGTTCGGGTAGTTTGCGAGCACGGGCGGAAAATCGTCGTCCGCGATGCGGGCGAGGCCGAGCTCGGTCGCGGGATCGCCGACTGCGCGCCCCGACAGGTTGTTGTGGATCGCGAGGATCGCGTGCTTCGGCGTGCGCAGATCGTGAACCACGACTTCGGTGAACGGTGCGAACATCGCGCCGAGCCCTTCGGCAATGCGCTGCACCTGTTCGATCAGCGAGGCCTGCTCGGACAGCACGAGTTTCCGGGTGGTGGTCATGAGGGTTTCGCGGTCAGGTTTCGGATCGATGCGACGGCTTCGGGAAAGGGGCGGCCGGCGTGTTACTCGCCGTCCGTCGCTTCAGGCCGCGTGATGTCGGCGAGCAGCGGCTGCGCGATCCGCACATAGTCGGACGCGTCGAGCACGACGGAGCGGTCGAGCCGGCCTGCGTTGAAAGCGATCTCGGTGTTGCGTTCGACCAGCGCGGGATCGACGACGAGCGTCACGCCGGGGTCGAACACGAACGGCGGCACCGCGCCCATCACGCAGCGCGTGACGGCGGCCGCGAGGTCGGGCGACGCGAGGGTGGCCTTGCGGCGGCCGACCGCATCGGCGACCTTGCGGAAATCGATCTTCAGGTGACCGGGAATCACCGCGAGCGCGGTGGTGTCGCCGCCATCCTTGAACGTGCACAGCATCGCCTTCGCGCCCTGTTCGGGGCGTGTGCCGCGCAGCGCGGCGATCGCGTCGGATTTCCCTTCGGCCGGATGCTCCAGCACGCGGAACCGCGCGCCGGACGTGTTCAGCAGATCGCAAAGCGTATCGAAAACGGGGTAGTCGCTCATGTCGCTCCGGGCAAGTGGGGCCGGGGAATCGGGGCGCGCTCGGATTCGAATGCTTCAGCGTGCCGGTCGATGGAATGTCCAATTATAGACGTTTTGTCATTATCGTGGCAAAGGGGCCGGAGAGCGGGGCGTGAGGGCGTTGCCGGCCGACAGGAGGGGGAATGATGCGCAGCGTCGGGCGGGGGAATTGCCGGTGCTCGGTGGGTGGGGCGCCGCGGCTCGCCATGCGTGGGTCATAGCATAGCGAACTGCGAACTCAAGGCGTTGGTGCTCGACGGTGGGCCTGCCGGCGACGGATGCGACGAGGCGGTACGGTGATCGCCACGTGAATGCGCCGCCGGCGTCACGCCACCGGCTGCGACGGGAACGCGCCACCGCCCGCCGTTACTTCGTCAATCCTCGTTCCTCCCATCGATCCCACGTCTTCAGCGCCTGACGAGCCACCCTGCCGAACAGAAACGACAGGGTGTCGCTCTTCATCGACATCGATTTCCTGTTCACGATCCAGAAGTCCGTCAACGTCGATTGCTTTCCGCTCAGCAGATCCGCGATCGTCCGGCCATTGAGGTGCGTCAGGGCGACGCCATGACCGAAACATCCGCCCGAGTAGATGATGCGTTCGTCGTCGATGAAGCCGATCTCCGGCACCATGTCCATCGTCACCGAAACCGGGCCGCCCCATCGGTAGTCGATGCGCGTGTTTCGCAGCTGCGGGTAGATCCATTTCAGGTGTTCCTCGCAATGCCGCCACGTTGCGGGGGCGGGAACTTCGTCCATCGCATCCGTCCGGTAGCTGATCGCGTCGCCGCCGCCCATGAGAATGCGGCCATCGGCCGTCGGCCTGAAATAGTGCAGCATCTGCCGGTTGTCCCCGAACGACTGTCGCGCCTTCCAGCCGATGCTTTCCCATTGCGCATCGCTCAAGGGCTCGGTGACGACCTGATACGTCCAGAGCGGATACTGGCGCGCTTTCAGCTTCGACGAGCCGGGAACCTCGCGAGAATACGCATTCGTCGCCACGACGATCCGGTCGGCCTCGATCCGGCCGTGCGGCGTTGCGATGCGTATCGCCAGCGGCGTTCTTTCCAGGCTCGTGACAGGCGTCAGCTCGTAGATCGAGACTCCGCTCGACATCGCCAGCGCCTTCAGCGCCCGGACCTGCTTGCAAGGGTTGAGATACCCGGTGTCCGACTCGTAGATGCCGCCTGCGAAACGTTCCGAATGGAAGTCCTGCTGGAACTGGTGCGCACTGCGCCACACCATGTCCGCGTCGATGCCCAGCTTCTGGAACAACTCGAGCGTCTTCTGCATGCGGCCCAATTGCTGCTTCGTGTAGCTCGCTCGGACCAGGCCGCCATGGCAGTAGTCGGACTGAAAGCCATGCTCCTCGATGAGGCTGCGGGTGTGCGCCACGGCGAGCTTCAGGTAGTGATGGGCATCGACCATCTTTTGCTTGCCCCAGCGCAGCAGGACCATTTCCGGCTCCAGGCCGAACATTTTCGTGCTGAACCCGGCGTTGCGGCCGCTGGCGCCGAATCCCACGATGGCGGCTTCCAGCACGACGACTCGCGCGTTGGGATTGTCCGTCTTGAATTGAAACGCGGTGTTCAGCCCGGTGAAGCCACCCCCGATGATGGCGACATCGACCTTGAGATCGCCGGACAGCGATGGATTGGGCGAATATTCTCCATAGGCTTGCTGCCAGAACGACCTGGCTTGAAGCAGTGATGTTTGATCGAGTGCCATGGCGATGCTCACATGTGGGGAGGTCCGGTCGCCGCTCGACGAACGATGCAGGGGCGTAGCGGCAGATCTCACGGGTTGCAAAGGCTCACGCCTGCTGATGTTGGTGATTAATTTCGGTATGCAGAATTATGTGCTCGTGCCGATGAATGAACGCATCGACGCGGCTTGCCAGCACTGCGTCATCTCCGCCCAGCGAGCGCCTCATCATGTCGATCTGAAACTCCTCCTGATCGACCATGTAATTCAGAAAGGCGCGCGAATCGGAGGGGCCGATGTCGCGTAGGCGCCGCAACGTTTCGCAGTAGGCGATAGTCTGTGCGTACACGTGCTTCAGGAGCGGATTCAGCACACACGTCGGGACTGAACCGATTACCCATGCCTTCGCCCGCGTGGCCAGCCTGGGAGAATCATCCAGGCCCCAGCGCGTTGCCGCAGCGTGGTAGATCGGTGCATTGAACGCTTCCAGTTTCAGATAGGCTGCCCACAGTCGTTGCCGAGGATCGCCGTCGAGACGCCCCGCAAGTTTTCCAATGGCACGCAAGGCGAAGGCGCGGTTCTGGATCTCGTCATGAAATCCATCGGTAAATGCGTTGGTCGGCATCAAGAATTTCCGCTCGTGTATGGCCGGTGCCTGACCAGGAGAGCCTGCTCCCGGCCATGCCGGCACGTCGATCGATTCGAACAATCACAAAGTAATCCTAATGATTGAGGGCTGACGTCCCTCAATGGTCGGATCAATGGGCTACGTACTCATTGGCTGGAAACGCCGTCCGTCCCGTGCTCGACAACGTTCGTACCGCTTTCCGAAAGGCAAGCGATCCTCGTGAGCGCGTTTTGAATGACGCCGGGCAATCTGCCCCGCATACCGTCGCCGGTGCGTACTGACGATAATATGTCACGTGACCTATTTGTGCAACATCAGCGATGAACGCGCAACGTGGATCACGGAACCCGGTTGCGGCCGTCCAGCCCAGCGCCACGAAGCTGGAGGCGCGGTTCTTGAGTCATGAAGGGGGGGGCGCTCGTCACTACACCGGACTGTTTCCCGGGGAAGGCTTGCGCAAGTGGAAGACAAGCGAGGATTTCCCGAGAAGACGAACCGGGAGCACGTCTTGAGTACGTTCGCCAATGGGTATCGTCTCGTCTCCCCCGTTTCGAAACCTGCGTAGAATGTCGCCGTCAGGTTCGGCATCTCGGCTCCCACAGTGGAACCGACGCCTGGAAGCCGACGGTAAATGCGGGTCGGCCGACACGGCCCTATGTCGGATATCGATGCTTTTGCAAAATCCGGTCGACCAACCTATATTCCCGCTCTCGGTGTATCGAGCGGACCCGGCTCGCGTGGTATGCGACCGGGCATGAGCGGCGCCGAAGCGTCATCAGTACCATCGCCCCGGGGCATGCGCACGGGGCAGCAGGAGGAATTCTTGAAGAGGGCGGCTCTCGATAACGGACGCGTCTTGACCGAACGCGGCAAGAACGCGGTGAACAAAATCATGGTCAGTGCGATCGAGATCTTCGTGGACGAAGGCTACGGTGGGCTGACCATGCGGAAGGTCGCGGCAAAGGCGGGATTGGCGCTGTCGAACCTGCAGCACTACTTTCCCACGCGCGAAGACATCTTCGAGGCCATCCTTGCCGTGACGAGGGAGGCGTACGCCAATACGTACGACAGCGTGCGCGCGGATGCGTCGCTGACACCCGAGGGCCGCCTGGAAAAAGTGGTCCGACTGTTGCTCGAAGACGGAAAGCAGCCCAAGACCCAAAGCCTGTTCGTGAACTTCTGGGCACTGGCCCAGACCCAGGAGTTCGCGCGAAAAATGCTCGAAGAGGGGTACGGATTTCAGCGGAGCGTGATCGCGGGATTCATCGAAGCCGTAAACCCGGCGCTGTCACCGGCAGTGCTTACCCGGCGAGCTGCACTGGTGACGGCGCAGATCGAGGGGCTCATCGTGTTGATACCGCAAAGGAATCGGTTCCCGTCGGATATCAAGGGAATCGAGGACGATGTGGTGATGGCCGTTCTGGCTTTGGCCAAGGCGCCTTGAACTGAATCGCTGCGGCGGTTTGGTGTCGGCCCGGTGCAGTGCATCGACGTGGCTGCTTTCGTCGTTGAAGATCGATCGCTATGGCGCCGAGGCAGCGCTTCCGTCGCCGCCCATCATTCCGTGGCCGCCCGCGACAACTCCAGGGATCGACAGGAGGCGGCGAACATGCCCGGGCGAGATACCGGCGTCAGCATCCGTGTATGTCATTGTTTGCCGTGCCGCACAGAAACTGTCTCGATTCCTCGGTAATGAGAGAGTTGACGCTTGCCTTGCCAACGCATTCCGCCGCACGACCGACCGGCACGGGTCCGTCGAACACACCGGCTTTGACCATGCGGCTCACGATGGCGACGAGTTCATGCGTTTCGTTCGGCGCGCCATTGAGGTGCCCGGAGAATATCGCGCCGCCTGAATCGCCACGGCAACTGGTGCCGACGCCGGCCGGCTGTAGATAGATCCATCCGCCACTGCCTGGGTTCTGGGTCGACTCGGACAACGAATTCCATCCCAGTTGCGGGTTGTCGCCCGGAACATCGTTGATGGAACCGGTGAATCCATAACCGATGATCGAAACCGGTGTGTTGGCCGGAGGCGGCTTGCGAGTCAGTGACACGACGTGCCCGGTTGGCATACCGTCGTAATCGACCGCCAGAATCGCCTGGTCCGCGACCGCATCGGGCGTGGCGTCCGATGGCGTGGCGGCCCAGCGCGGACTCACGAAGATCTGCTTGATGCCGCGCGCCTTTCGCCCGTTGATGGAGACGTTCGAGCCGTCCAGTGCTGTCGCGGAGAACCCGTCCTTCCCGGTCTCGCCATACTTGTAGAACCGCAGGCGATCGGGTGCGACTTTCTGATTGTTGGCATCGTCCGTCACGCAATGCGCGGCGGTAATGATCCAGTTGCGGGTCGCCAACGTACCCGAGCACTGGTATTTTCCGTCCAGACTGATCGCAACGATATCGTCGAAGCCGGCAAATTCGTAGGGCGTTGCCACGTGGCTGTTGGCGGGGTGGTTATCGTGTTGGTCGACATGCGGCGGAGAATACTTCGGGTCCTTGCCGGTGTTTGAGCAAATCACCTGGATCTCCGGTCCACCGAGTCCAAGAGCGGCCAGCGCCGGAATGCTGTAGAGCTGCTCCATGCGACGCTTGAGATCCGGATCCACGTGGGGGCTTACCGCGGCAAGGGCCAGCGTCGATCGCGACGCGGCGAGGAGCGTGCCGCAATTGCCGGAAGCGTTTGCCAAAGTCAGCAGCGCGGCGCGGGTTTTGACTTCAGCATCGAAGCTGCGCTTGACATCGAGCGGTATGGCGCCGTTCACGATCTGATCGGCGGTGACGCGTGCCCGAAGCGATTCGGTCAACGTGTTCATCACCGGAGCGGGCAGTGCGGCAGTGGCGGGCAGCGTCGCGTCTGCGGCATCCGCCTTGCCGAGTGCTTCCGCGACGAGCGGGATGACGGCGCGCGCCACCCGCGCATGCTCGTCCGCGGCCTGGCCGTGCGCGTTCAGCGATACGGCTGCGAGCAGCGTTGCCGCTGTCGTCAATCTTCCGGCACGTGATGCGCTCGCCTTCATCATTGACATTTCCCCACGACGGTTCCGTTTGCTTCGCGGACGGCCTTCTGCGCGCTCAGGCAATCGGAAATGGCCTTGTTGTCATTGGTGACCTGCTTCGCCGCATCCTGTGCCGCGTTTGCATCGGCAGCCGCGGCGTCCGTGCGGGCTTTCTTACGCGCATCACGCGCCTTCTGGAGCGCATCGAGATCGGTGTTGGCCGTGCTGGCCGCCTCCGGTGCGATCGCGTTCGACTTCAGTCCAAGCTTGTTGATTGCGCCATCCGACGACAGCGCGATCGTCGCGGTTTGCGTTTCGAACATTCTGTTTCGGAGCGGCAGGATCACGTAGGAGCCGAGCTGAGGCACCGTTTCTTCGCTCACGTGAAATACACCATGGGTGCTGTACCCGGATGAGTCAGCGCCACTGGGCGTCGGATCGGGACAGACTTCGTCGCATGCTTGCAAGAGGCCGTACGCAGGTTCGCGAAGGATGATGCCCTCGACGGACGCATTATCAAGGGTCGTCTTTTTCTGCGGCACGACCGGATCGATGCGAAGTTCAGTTTTCAGCGACCTGAGAATCACGTCGTCGCTCGCGTTCGGAATCTCGATCGTGTCCTGATTCTGGTCTTTATTGTTCAGTGCCTTGTAGCCCAGTGGGGTGAGCCATTTCTTCAGGATCTGCCTGGGATAAAAGTGTCCGGTAATTTCGGAATGTTTGGGATCAGCCGTACTGCCGAGCTGAGGACGCCACACGAACACAGTGCTGAAGGTCGTGGCAGAACTGCTGTCCGGCGCGGCGGCCGCCTGCGTGGCGGAGGCGGCATCGGCGGCGCTGGCCGACGCGGGCTTCGTGGCACTCTTGGTCTTGCCGGAACCTGGAGCTTGAGATTTGCGTTGCGCACTCAGCGCCTTGAGCACGTCGGCATTGCACATGTCCTTGGTGGTCGGGTTCGACCCGGCGTCGGTCAACGTCACACCGCCTGCCAGTGACGCGATCCGTAGCGCGGTTCCGACCACGGCGGTAATCGTGGGGCCCGTCTTGTCCGTGATCGTGGCGTTGATCGACTTCAGCGTCGAATTATCGAAATTCTCCACCGTCAGATCGGTATCTTTGAAGAAGTTTCTCAACGAAGAGTAGGGAATGTAGTAACGCTCAGAAGGGTCGGGCTGTGTCTCGGACGTGATCGTGATCTGCTTGTTCGCCTGAACCTGAAGCGATCCGTCTTTCAGCAATTCACATTGCGTGATCGTGTACTTCGCCGAGACGATATAGATCTTCTGGGGGAGAGAATAGGGAATGCCGTAAATCGGCGAGGAATCGTCCGGACGTTTGACCGAATAAACGGAAGTGCAGGATGACAGAACGAAGGGGACGCTCGAAACTAAGCCGAGCCAGGCGGCACGTTTGCTTGCCATTTTTGCCTTCCCCTTTTTTGGTTTTCTTCAGGACGGAAGTTCGTCCGATATTTGATTGATTGTTAAGTCCGAACGAGCAAAAATGCCACTGCTGAGGGGGAGAATAGGAAACGTTTCAGGCTTTGTCTAGAAATATGGCGGTGCGATCCGTGGTCGGTATCACAGTGACTGGAACCGTATCCATGTCTGAGGCTGCCGGGCGATTGCGCATCGAGAGCACAGAGGCTGGACATTCGGGATCGAAACAGGCCGGCGATACGCAATCGCGTATCGCCGGGTCCGACATGAACATGGCAACCCTGCTCAACGAAGGCGACCGCGCGAAGCGGTCGCCCGACCTCACCCCCGCACAGCCTTCACCACATACTGACTCGTCGGCACCACATCGATCTTGTCGAAATCGATGAAGCGCCCGCAGCTGTCCATCATCTCCGCCACATTCCGTTGGAATTTCTCGTCATCACCGACCGCGTCGAAGAACGCATGCGGATCGGTCATCGCGGCCGCGGGAAAGCACTCCTCGACGATCGCGTCGTATCCCGGCGCCGCATGCGTGAGCGCGCGCACGACGACGTTCTGCACGTACAGGAAATTGTCCTGCGTATCGATCGCGACGCGCGTGTGATGCCCGTGCCACACGTCCAGCCATGCTTCGTGCGTCAGCCGCGGCGGCCGCTTCAGGAAAGCGAGCTGGGAAAAACCCGTCGTGCGCTCACCTGGCCGCGCCGGAAAGCGGGAATTTGGAATCGGCTGCGACTCGGTGACGAGATACGCAGCCATGTGCGGGACCACACCGCGCACCGCGTCGTCGAACGGCTGGCGGAACATCGCGTTCGCGCTATCGAGCCACACCGCGACAATCCCGTCGATGCCCGGGTGTGTGTTGGTCTGCTTCAGACCGGCGGCCGGCGCGACATCCGCATCGGCGACGTTCACCTGCACGCCGTGCGCACCGAGCGACAGCAGCTTGTCGGCGAGCTGCGCGCGCACCGTGCGGCTCCACTGATCGGGCGCGACCTGCGCGTCGCGCCACAACACGTAAATGACTTTCTCCATTGCTCCGGCTCCAGGGGGAATGACGGGATCGGCGGCGGTGCCGCCGGGGTTCAGGAAGCGGTTTCAGGCGATCCGGCGGTCTGGTGCGCGCCCGGCGCGAACCGATTCGCGGTCAGCGAGAACGACGGCGGGATCGGCGACGTGACGGTTTCGAACAACCGCTCGTGACGCGTCGCGTGAATGCGCCATACGCCATCGCGTTTCACGTACTGATCGTCGTAGAACGCGGTGCCGTGCAGCAGGTAGTTATCCTCAAGATTGATCGCGTGATCCTCGAGAAACCACACGCCGCACGCGTGATCGGCCGAGACCAGCGTGAGCTCGGGATGATGCCCATGATGCATCGTCAGGAAGGTCGGCTTGCCGATCAGCGCGCGCAGGCTCGACACGAACGCGTCGCGGCCGTCGTACGCATAGCGGCCGCCGTACAGCCGCGCCTCGCAGTCTTCGGTCAGGCAATCGGCGAGCAGCGCCCAGTCGTGCGTGTCGACCGCGCGGAAATACCGGTACTTCAACTGTCGGATCTGCTCGTACTCATGGAGCGTGCGGGTCGTGTCGTCCATCGCCGGGTCTCGTGGTGGTGTCGTTCGATGGTAGGAACGAAGCCGCCTGCATCACATCGTCTGTTCGGACGAATGCGGCGCACACATGCGGTCGGCGCCACCGAAGCGAATCACGGGTTTCATCCGAACGGGTGATGGCCGATGCATCGCGCGGCGGTAACGTGGCATCGACGCGGCCTTCGAACCGCGCCGGCACCGAACAAGGAGACAGGATGACCCTCATCGAATCGCTGGAAGCGCGCGTGCGCCGGCTCGAGGACGCCGACGCAATCCGCCGGCTGAAGGCGCGCTATTTCACATGCTGCGACCGCAAGGATCCGCAAGGGATGCGCGACTGCTTCGCGCCGGGCCCGGTGCAGATCGACTACGGCCGGATCGGCACGTTCGACACACGCGACGCGCTCGTCGACGTCTTCGCGCGACTCGGCTGCCATCCGCACATCGTCGAGATGCACCACGGCGTGAATCCCGAGATCGAGGTGCTCGACGCTACGCATGCACGCGGCACGTGGGGCCTGCACTACCAGATGATCGACACGAACGCGCGCACGCTCACGCAACTTGGCGCGTACTACGACGACGAATACCGGAAGGTCGACGGCGAATGGAAGATCGCGGGCACGCGCTGCGTCGTCACGTCGACGCTGTCGGCCCGCTACGAAGGCGATGCGCCGGGCGTGCTGTTCGCCGGCGCGCAGCCGCCGGCCGCCTGACGCACGCCAGCGCCACGCATGGGGCGCACATTCCACAGGAGACATCGAACATGACACAGAACCACGATGCGCCGGTCGCCGTCGTGACGGGCGCATCGCGCGGCGCGGGCAAGGGCATCGCGCGCGCGCTCGGCGCGGCCGGCATGACCGTCTATGTAACGGGCCGCTCGCAGAACGAAGGCGATGCGCCGCTGCCCGGCACGATCCACGAGACCGCACGCGAGATCGACGCGCTCGGCGGCCGCGGGATCGCGGTGGCCTGCGACCACGCGGACGACGCGCAGGTGAAGGCGCTGTTCGAGCGCGTCGAACGCGAAAGCGGGCGGCTCGACATTCTCGTCAACAACGCGACTTACCTGCACGATCAGCTGATCCTGCCGGGCCCGTTCTGGGAGAAGTCGCTCGATCTCGTCAACATCCTCGAAGTCGGGCTGCGCTCGGCCTATGTCGCGAGCTGGCACGCGGCGCGCCTGATGGCGCAGCGTCGCAGCGGGCTGATCGCGTTCACGTCGTCGTTCGGCGCGAGCTGCTACATGCACGGCGCGGCCTACGGCGCGCAGAAATCCGGCGTCGACAAGTTCGCGAAGGACATGGCCGTCGATCTGAAGCCGTTCGACGTCGCGGCCGTGTCGATCTGGATGGGCCCGCTGCGCACCGAGCGCACGACGCGCGTGTGGGAAGAACACCCGGATCTGTACAAGGAATTCTCGCTCGTCGCGGAAAGCCCGGAGTTCACGGGCCGCGTGATTCATGCGATCCACGGCGATCCGCAGCGCATGGCGCTGTCGGGGCAAGTGCTCGTCGGCGCGGAAGCCGCGCTGCAGTACGGGATCGCCGATCTCGACGGCAAGCAGCCGCCGTCGTACCGCGAACTGCTCGGCGGGCCCGTGCAGGCGCATCCGGCGATCGTCGCCTGAGGAGCGCACATGAGCATCCTGAAAGGCAAGGTGGCGCTCGTGACGGGCGCGGGGCAGGGCGTCGGCCAGGGCGTCGCACAGGCGCTCGCCGCGGAAGGCGCGCAGGTTGCGGTGGTCGGCCGTACCCGCGACAAGCTGCTCGCGACTTGCGAGGCGATCCGCGCGCGCGGCGGTGTAGCTGAACCGTTCGTGTGCGACGTAATGGACGCTACGCAGATCGAGCAATGCGTCGACAGCGTCGTCGCGCGATTCGGTGGCGTGCAGATCCTGATCAACAACGCGCAGGTCGTGCCACTCGGCCGCCTGCTCGACGTGACCGACGCGGATTTCATGGCGGGGCTCGAATCGGGGCCGATCGCGACGCTGCGGATGATGCGCGCGTGCCATCCGCATCTGAAGGGCGACGGCGTGATCGTCAATTTCGCTTCGTCGGCCGCGGTGCGCTGGGACGCGTCCGGCTATGGCGCGTATGCGGCGACCAAGGAGGCGATTCGTGCGTTGACGCGTGCGGCGGCCTGCGAATGGGGTGCGGACGGCATCCGTGTGAACGCGGTCGCGCCGCATGCGTTGTCGCCGGGCCTGAAAGGCTGGGTCGATGCGAATCCGCAGGAAGCCGCCGCGTTCTTCCGCACGATTCCGCTCGGCCGCGTCGGCGACTGCGAGCAGGACATCGGGCGCGCGATCGTGTTCCTGGCGAGCCGCGATGCCGCGTACCTGACGGGCGCGACGCTGCCGCTCGACGGCGGGCAGGCTTACTGGGGCTGACGGCGGGGGCCAACGGCGCGCGGCGCTGGCCGAGTGCCAATCATGAACCGGCAAGCACGCCCGCATGCGCGCGGCAGCCGGAAAACCGGAATCGAAGAGAGGACGACATGGGTCGACTGGAAGGAAAGGTAGCGATCGTCACGGGTGGTGCGCGTGGCATGGGCGCGGCGACGTGCAGGCTGTTCGTCGAGGAGGGTGCGCGCGTCGTGATCGGCGACGTGCTCGACGCGGAAGGCGAAGCGCTCGCGCGCGAGCTGGGCGACGCGGCGCGCTTCATGCGGCTCGACGTCGCCGACGAAGCGAGCTGGGTGCGCGTGACCGACGCGACGATGGAGCAGTTCGGCCGTATCGACGTACTGGTCAACAATGCAGCCGTGCTGACGTTCGGTGGTATCACCGAACTGTCGAAACGCGATTTCGAGCGCGCGGTGTCGATCAACCTTGTCGGGACGTTCGTCGGAATCCGGACCATCGCGCCGCACATGATCGCGCAGAAGAGCGGGTCGATCGTCAACATCTCGTCGGTGGACGGGCTGCGCGGCGTGAATGCGCTGGCCGCGTACGTGTCGAGCAAGTGGGGCGTGCGCGGGCTGACAAAGGTCGCGGCGCTCGAACTCGGCCACCAGGGCGTGCGCGTGAATTCGATCCATCCGGGCGGCGTGAACACCGCGATGTCGAACCCGACCGGCGCGCCGCTCGAGGAAATCAACAAGCACTATGCGAACGTGCCGCTGCAACGCGTCGGCCTGCCCGACGAAATCGCGCGTGCGACGCTGTTCCTCGCGAGCGACGAAGCGTCGTACTGCAACGGCGCCGAGCTGGCCGTCGACGGCGGGATGGCGGCAGGCGCGTATTACCCCGGATTGCCTGGCGCACCGTTTTGAGCAGGGGTGCTTGCGACACGCTCACGTCAGATGTTTGTGTACGCAACCTAATTCAGGGTTTGCCTGAGTAGCGAAAACGTGAATTCACCCGGCCCGCGTTCGCGCTGGCCCCACGCGGGAGCGGCGCGCCGGATTTGCCGCTTCCGCGAAACCCTTGCCGGACGGCCGTCCCGGCCGTTTTGTCCCCAAAGCGCACGCAATGGCGCTGTAAAAAGCACGCACAGGCAACCGGCGTGCCGGCGCGCCGACATAGTTGTTTCTTGTTGCAACGCAACGTTTGCCGAATAACGGCGATGGTATGCTGGCCGTCATGGAGTTGTACGGCAGGTTGCTTGTATGGCGAAACTCGCGTTCGCAATTACTAAAGAGACATCACCTTCTCTCGCATGCATCGCGGCATCGACGCGCGCTCCGCTCGCGCGTCCCGCCTTGCGTGCCGCCGCACCCTGCGCTCCAATCGCATCCCCCATCTCGCGGGCTCGCCCCGCAACCCCCATCCCCGCCCAATAATCTGGAGACATCCTCATGTCGCAAAACACTTTGGCCGAAGCAACACACGGCCCGCTGATCGCTCCACCGGCTTTCGTCAAACATCGCAAGCTGATCGACTGGGTGTCGCGCATCGCGGCGCTCACGGAGCCCGAGCGCGTCGTGTGGTGTGACGGTTCGCAGGAAGAAAACGACGCGCTGTGCCAGGCGATGGTCGACCAGGGCACGCTCACGCGCCTGAACCCGGCGAAGCGCCCGAATTCGTATCTCGCGCAATCCGATCCGTCCGACGTCGCGCGCGTCGAGGATCGCACGTTCATCTGCGCGGCCTCGCGCGATGACGTCGGCCCGACCAACAACTGGATCGAACCCGCCGAAATGCGCGAGACGCTCAACGGCCTGTTCCGCGGCTCGATGCGCGGCCGCACGCTGTACGTCGTGCCGTTTTCGATGGGCCCGCTCGGCTCGCCGATCGCGCACGTCGGTGTCGAACTGTCCGACAGCCCGTACGTCGCCGTGAACATGCGGATCATGACGCGCATGGGCCGTGAGGTATATGACGTGCTCGGCGAGGACGGCGAGTTCGTGCCGTGCGTGCACAGCGTCGGCCATCCGCTCGAAGCCGGCCAGCAGGACGTGCCGTGGCCGTGCAACCCGGTCAAGTACATCGTGCATTTCCCCGAAACGCGCGAAATCTGGAGCTTCGGCTCGGGCTACGGCGGCAACGCGCTGCTCGGCAAGAAGTGTTTCGCGCTGCGTATCGCGTCGACGATGGGCCGCGACCAGGGCTGGCTCGCCGAACACATGCTGATCCTCGGCGTGACGTCGCCGGCCGGCAAGAAGTATCACGTCGCGGCTGCGTTCCCGTCCGCATGCGGCAAGACCAACTTCGCGATGCTGATTCCGCCGCAGGGCTTCAACGGCTGGAAGGTCACGACGATCGGCGACGACATCGCATGGCTGAAACCGGGCCGCGACGGCCGACTGTATGCGATCAACCCGGAAGCCGGCTTCTTCGGCGTCGCACCGGGCACCGGCGTGAAGACCAACCCGAACGCGATTTCGACGCTCACCGAAAACGTGATCTTCACGAACGTCGCGCTGACGGAAGACGGCGACGTATGGTGGGAAGGGCTGACCGACACGCCGCCCGCGAAGCTGACCGACTGGCAGGGCAACCCGTGGACGCCGGAAATCGGCAAGGAAACGGGCCGCAAGGCCGCGCATCCGAATTCGCGCTTCACGGCGCCGGCCGCGCAGTGCCCGTCGATCGACGGAGACTGGGAAAATCCGGCCGGCGTGCCGATCGACGCATTCATCTTCGGCGGCCGCCGTTCGACGACCGTGCCGCTCGTGACCGAGGCGCGCGACTGGGTCGAAGGCGTGTACATGGCCGCGACGATGGGCTCGGAGACGACTGCTGCTGCGGTCGGCCAGCAGGGCATCGTGCGCCGCGATCCGTTCGCGATGCTGCCGTTCTGCGGCTACAACGTCAGCGATTATTTCGCGCACTGGCTCAAACTCGGCAAGCAGCTCGAAGGCGCGGGCGCGAAACTGCCGAAGATCTATTGCGTGAACTGGTTCCGCAAGGATGCGAACGGCAAGTTCGTGTGGCCGGGCTTCGGCGAGAACATGCGCGTGCTGAAGTGGATGCTCGATCGCTTGGAAGGCACGGGCGGTGGCGGCGAGCATGCGTTCGGCGTGTCGCCGGCGTATGAAGACCTGCACTGGGACGGCCTCGATTTCACGCGCGAGCAGTTCGATGCGGTGACGTCGATGAACGCCGACGAATGGCGCGAGGAGCTGAAGCTGCATGCAGCGCTGTTCGATACGCTGAAGCTGCGCCTGCCGGCCGAAATGACTGACACGATGAAGAAGATCGAGCAGCGCATCGGCGCCTGACGGTCCGCATCGACGGAGTACCCCGACGTCCCGCTGCCGGCTGTATCGCCGGCGGCGGGACGTTTTTGCATCGGCGCCACGCACGCGCCGTTCGTTTATTGCGCGCGGCAATGCGCGACGACTTCGTCCACCGCGCGCTGCACGTCGCCGCGCCGGTAGCGCAGCAGCGCGCTGTCGGCCGGATCGGGCTCGTACGACACGACGTTGCCGCGCCCCGTGTAGATCGCCATGTCGGGCAGCAGCGGATGCTCCTGGTCGAGCGACGGCACGTCCTGCGGATTGCCGGCCGCACGGAAGAAGGCCGCGAAGTAGTCGGCGAAGCTGAGGTTCTCGTCGCCGACGAGGTAGGCCTTGCCCGCTTCGCCGCGCTGCAGCGCCCCCCAGATCGCTTCCGACAGCGATTGCGTCGAGATGAAGTTGCTGCCGCCGGCCGGCCCGAACACGGGCAGCCCCGCGAACTGGCCCTGCGCATAGCCGGTGTACGCCGCGAACATCTCGTTGCGCAGCCCCGGCACCGATCCGACGACGAACGGTGCATTGACGCTGCAGACGGCGAACGACGGCGTCGCGAGCGCACGCACGCGTTCGTCGGCGAGATGGCGCGAGCGTACGTACGGCACCGTGTCGACGAGCGCCGGCGCGACCTGCGGATAGAAGCTGCCCACCAGCACCGCGCGCTTCACGCCCGCGTCGCGCGCCAGCGCGAAAAAGCGCGGCACCGCGTCGACGTTCGCGCGTTCCCAGTGCGCGGCTTCGTCGGTGCCGGGCGGCAAGTGGCGAATGTCGTTGCCGGCGGCGAACACCACTGCGTCGAACGGCGCGAGATCGTCGCGCGTGAAGTTGCCGGCCACGTAGTCGCGCAGCAGCACGTCGAACTGGGCGAGCGCGCCGCCGGGCGCGGGCGGCTTGCGCGCGGCGAGCGTGACATGGTTGCCTTGCGCGTGCAGGTGCAGTGCGGCATGGCCGCCGATGAGGCCGGTGCCGCCGACGATCAGGATCTTCATGGTGTCTCCGGTAGCGGCGCAACCGCGCCGCGTGAAATGAACAGGCGAGCGGTGCCGCTCAGAAGTTGAAGCCGTTGCCCGTGACGACGGGCATGTTGGTCCAGAAGCCGTTCGGGTCGCGATACCAGCCGGCCGCCGCGAGCGCACCGCCGTCGACATGCAGCGTCGTGCCGGTGACCCACGCGGCGAGCGGGCTCGCGAGGAACAGTGCGGCGCCCGCGATATCGCCGGCCGCGCCGAAGCGCCCGAGCGGGATCCAGCGCGGGATGTGCTCGCGATGCTCGGCCGCGACCATCGCGCTGACGGGCACCTGCGGCGTCTCGGTGGTTTCGGGAGCGATCTGGTTCACGCGAATGCCGGCCGGCCCGAGTTCGAGGGAAAGGCTTTTCGTGAAACCGGTCAGCGCGGCCTTGAACGATGCGTACACGGTGCAGTTCGGAATCGCGCGAAAGCCTTCGATCGACGACACGCCGACGATGCTGCTGCCCGCGCCGCGCTTGCGCAGCAACGGCAGCATCGCGCGCGTGACGATGAAGACCTGGCGCAGGTTCACATCGAACAGCCGTGCGATGTCGTCGTCGGTATAGTCGTCGAACGGTTTCGCGATCTGCAGGAAATCGCCCACATTGTTGACGAGTACGTCGAGGCCGCCGAAACGTGCGTCGACGGTTCGCGCGAATGCGTTGACCTCGTCGCGGCGCGTGACGTCCACGGTGCCGACGAGCGCATCGACGGCCGCCGCTTCGAGCGCCTGGCGCACGTCCTGCGCGCGGGCA
>NZ_JAAGPB010001121.1:0-722 GCF_017104585.1 Burkholderia sp. Ac-20392 | reverse complement strand
GGCGGACGCCCGCGCCGTCAGCCCGCCTTGCGGCGGCGTGCCGGCTGCTTGCCGCCGAGCGCCGCGCATTGCGCGTGGCACGGGCAGCCGACCTCGTGATCGTTGACCATGCCGGTGGCCTGCATCAGCGCATAGCAGATCGTCGAACCGACGAACTTGCAGCCGTACGCCTTCAGCGCCTTGCTGAGCGCGTCGGACTGTTCGGTCGACGCCGGCGCGTCGCGGTACGACTGCCACGCGTTCTGGATCGGCGTATTGCCGACGAACGACCACAGGAATGCGGCGAGCGAGCCGTGCTCCTCGCGGATGCGCTGCACGGCGCGTGCATTGGTGACCGCCGATTCGACCTTCGCGCGGTTGCGCACGATGCCGGGATTCTCCAGCAGCTTCTCGATGCGCTTCGGCGTGAAGCGCGCGACCGCATCGACGTCGAAATCCGCAAAGGCTTCGCGATAGCCCGCGCGCTTGTTCAGGATCGTCGACCACGACAGCCCGGCCTGTGCGCCTTCCAGGATCAGCATTTCGAACAGGTGGCGATCGTCGTGCGACGGCACGCCCCACTCGGTATCGTGATAGTGAGCATCCGCTTCCGTCTTCACCCAGTTGCACCGCTGCGACATCGTCTGCCTCGCTTTCCGTATCGATTCGATCGCGTCAGCATAGCGGAAGCCCTTTTCACGGAACAGCCGGCCGAACGGCAGATGGGCGCGCGGCGCCGATCA
>NZ_JAAGPB010001120.1:0-908 GCF_017104585.1 Burkholderia sp. Ac-20392 | reverse complement strand
TTTGCCGCGATCGAGCAGGAAAACCGCCGCCAGGAAGATCACATCGAGCTGATCGCGTCGGAAAACTACACGAGCCCGGCCGTGATGGCTGCACAGGGTTCGCAACTCACGAACAAGTACGCGGAAGGGTATCCGGGCAAGCGCTACTACGGCGGCTGCGAATACGTGGACGTGGTCGAGCAGCTGGCGATCGACCGCGTGAAGCAACTGTTCGGCGCGGAAGCGGCGAACGTGCAGCCGAACTCGGGTTCGCAGGCGAACCAGGGCGTGTTCTTCGCGATGCTCAAGCCGGGCGACACGATCATGGGCATGAGCCTCGCGCACGGCGGCCACCTGACGCACGGTTCGCCCGTGAACATGTCGGGCAAGTGGTTCAACGTGGTGAGCTACGGCCTGAACGAAAATGAAGACATCGACTACGAAGCCGCCGAGAAGCTCGCGCAGGAACACAAGCCGAAGCTGATCGTCGCGGGCGCGTCGGCGTTCTCGCTGAAGATCGATTTCGAGCGTCTGGCGAAGATCGCGAAGTCGGTCGGCGCGTACCTGATGGTCGACATGGCCCACTACGCGGGCCTGATCGCAGCGGGCGTGTATCCGAACCCGGTGCCGCACGCGGACTTCGTGACGACGACGACGCACAAGAGCCTGCGCGGCCCGCGCGGCGGCGTGATCCTGATGAAGGCCGAGTACGAGAAGCCGATCAACTCGGCGATCTTCCCGGGGATCCAGGGCGGCCCGCTGATGCACGTGATCGCGGGCAAGGCCGTGGCGTTCAAGGAAGCGCTGTCGCCGGAATTCAAGGCGTACCAGGAGAAGGTGGTCGAGAACGCACGCGTGCTGGCTGAAACGCTGGTGAAGCGCGGCCTGCGGATCGTGTCGGGCCGTACGGAAAGCCACGTGATGCTGGT
>NZ_JAAGPB010001119.1:0-915 GCF_017104585.1 Burkholderia sp. Ac-20392 | reverse complement strand
TCGCGTCGGTGCTGCGGTACGTGCGGCCGTCGAAACCGGCAGGCAGGAACTGCATGAAGGTGGCGATCGTCGGCATCGGCCAGCCGCCCGTCGCGGGGTTCACGTAGCGCAGCTTCACGCCGTCCCACGCATCGAGCTCGCCGTTCCGGTACAGCGCGTCGAGCGCCTCGCGAGTGCGGGCATACGGATAGCTGAACACCGGCGACGTCGGATCGCTCACGCGATGCCGCACCGGCACCATGTTGTGGCCGAAGCGCGCGAAGCTGTCGCCTTCCGGGCGATTCACGGGCTGCACGGCTTCCGGGTAGTTCTCCGCGAAGCCTGCGTCGAGGTTCGCGAGCAGCGGGATGTCGAGCCCGTCGAGCCACACGACCGGTTCGCCACCCTCGTCCTCGGACGGGTTGCCGTGGTCGTGCCACGCCCACGACGGCGTGATGATGAAGTCGCCCGGATGCATCGTCGTGCGCTCGCCGTTCACGGCCGTCCACGCGCCGCACCCTTCGACGATGAAGCGCAGCGCCGACTGCGTATGCCGGTGGCTCGGCGCGATCTCGCCCGGCAGGATCAGCTGCAGGCCCGCATACAGGGTCGGCGTCATGCTCGACTTGCCCGGCAACCCCGGGTTCTCCAGCACCAGCACGCGGCGCACGGCTTCTTCCGCGCTGATCACGCTGCCAGCCTGCATCACGAGGTCGCGCACCTGCGCGTACTTCCAGATCGCGGCCTGCGCGGCCGGCTGCGGGGATTTCGGCACGAGGTTGTGCAGCGATTCCCACAGCGGCGCAAGGCGTTGCTCGGCGATCCGTGCGTAGTAGGCGGCGCGCGACGCGTCCGGGTGGGTCGTCATGATGTCTCCTTGGAGTCGGCCGATCGGCGTCGGCGCTATGTCGGGGCGAGGACCATGCGGCAGTCCGT
>NZ_JAAGPB010001118.1:0-810 GCF_017104585.1 Burkholderia sp. Ac-20392 | reverse complement strand
TGCGACCGGTTCCAGTCGGCAGCAACGGGCACGCCGGTTACGCGAATTCGTCCGATGGAAGGTGACGCGCGGACGGGTGGCGGCAGGTGCAACCGCGCCGCCAAATCGACCGCGGAAAGAAGGGTAAGTGGGCATCGCGCGCCCGGCCTCCTGCCGACGACCGATGCGCGGAATTGCCGTGACGGTTGGTGTCGGGTGTCGGGTGTCGGGTGTCGGGTGTCGGGTGTCGGGTGTCGGGTGTCGGGTGTCGGGTGTCGGGTGTCCGGCGTCCGGCGTCCGGCGTCCGGCGTCCGGCGTCCGGCGTCCGGCGTCCGGCGTCCGGCAGTTAGGCTGCACGTGTCGGCACGACCTCCGCAACAGGTTGCATCGCCGCCGCATCAGGTCGCACCCGGTCGCGAGCCTCAGCGATCTCCAGCCGCCCTCACCCGCCGCGCGCGCCGCCCGCCCGGTCGGCCACTTCGTTCCACAAATGCAGCGCCGCGTAAGCGCGCCAAGGCCGCCAGCCTTCGGTCCGGTGCTTCTGGGTCGCGAGCCGGTCGAGCGCCGGATCGCGCGCGGCGATCGACTGCATCAGCACGAGATCGGAGGCCGGCCATGCGTCCGGATCGCGCCATGCGCGCATCGCGATGTATTCGACGGTCCACGGGCCGATTCCGGGCAGATCGAGCCACGCACTGCGCAGCGTCGGGAGATCGGCGTGCTCGCGATCGACCGGCACGTCGCCGGCCGCCACCGCGCGCGCCACGCCCGTCAGTGCCGCCACCCGCTTGCCGGGCATCCCGATCTTGTCGAGATCGCACGCGGCCAGCG
>NZ_JAAGPB010001117.1:0-676 GCF_017104585.1 Burkholderia sp. Ac-20392 | reverse complement strand
CGCGCGCTGCGGCACGCGATGCTGCGCTCGCAGCGGCGCCTCGAATTTGGCCAGGTGCTGCTCGCGTCGATCGGCAGCACCGCGCCGTTCGTCGGGCTGCTCGGCACCGTGTGGGGCATCTACCACGCGCTCGGCAGCATCGCCGCGAGCGGGCAGGCGCAGATCGAGAACGTCGCGGGGCCGGTCGGCGAGGCGCTGATCATGACCGCGTTCGGGCTCGTCGTCGCGATTCCCGCGGTGCTGGCCTACAACATCCTCGGGCGGCTCGTGCGGCAACTCGCCGAGGAGCTCGACGGCTTCGCGCGCGACCTGCACGTGTTCGTGTGCGCGCAGGAAGCCTGACGCAACCATTCCGGAGGAACGACCGTGGCATTCGGCGGACTCGAGCACCACAAGACGTCCGCGCCGATGGCGGAGATCAACATGACTCCGCTGATCGACGTGATGCTGGTGCTGCTCGTCATCTTCATCATCACCGCGCCGCTGATGACGCACGCGATCCGGCTCGACTTGCCGAAGGTCGCGGCCAGCATCGCGCGCGACACGCCGCAATCCGTCACCTTGTCGATCGACGACGCGGGCAAGCTGTACTGGGACGACTCACCGGTCGCGCTCGATGCGCTGCCGGCGCGCTTCCGGGCCGCCGCCGCGGGTGGCGCGCCGCCCGAGCTGCGGA
>NZ_JAAGPB010001116.1:0-878 GCF_017104585.1 Burkholderia sp. Ac-20392 | reverse complement strand
GGGCGACCTCGCACGTCGGCGCGCCGACGGTGCGCTCGACTACCTCGGCCGCGTCGATACGCAGGTCAAGCTGCGCGGCCAGCGGATCGAGCCGGGCGAGATCGAGGCGCTGCTGCGCGCGGCACCCGGCGTGAACGATGCGGTCGTGATCGTGCGCGACGAGCAACTGATCGGCTATGTCGCACGCGGCGACGCGGGCCCGCTCGACCGGGCGGCGTTGCTCGACGCGCTGCGCGCGCAACTGCCGGCTTACATGGTGCCGTCGCAGCTGATCGAACTCGATGCATTGCCCGTCACGCCGAACGGCAAGTGCGACCGCCATGCGTTGCCCGCGCCGGTGCGCGAAGCGGCAGCCGAAGTCGAGCTCGCGACCGACACGGAACGCGCGCTTGCCGAGATCTGGCAACGCGTGCTGCACGTGGACGCGATCGGCCGCGACGGCGATTTCTTCCTGCTCGGCGGCCATTCGCTGCTCGCGACGCAGGCCCACGCGCAGGCGAACCTGCACTGGGGGCTCGCGTTGCCGCTGCGCACGCTGTTCGACACGCGCACGCTGGCGCGCTGCGCGGAGGCGATCGACGCGGCCTGCGCGGCGCGCGGCGAAACCGACGCGGCGAGCGCGATCGATGCGCTGCTCGGCGAACTAGAAACCCAATAAGGACGACGGATGACGAAGGTTCAACCCGACTGGCTCGCGCTCGCGACGCGTTTCGCGCAACTGCCCGACGCGCAGCGCGCGGTCTTCATCGACAAGCTCGGCGCGGCCGGCATCGATTTCCGCGTGCTGCCGATCCCGCCGCGTACGCCACGCAGCGACCGCGTGCCCGCGTCGTTCGCGCAGACGCGGCTGTGGCTGAGATCGGAATCGCGTCGTGTAG
>NZ_JAAGPB010001115.1:0-759 GCF_017104585.1 Burkholderia sp. Ac-20392 | reverse complement strand
TAGCAACCGACGGCGCCCGCGCCGAACACGCAGACCGGTGCGTCAGACATGCGAATGCGCGCCGCCGTGCACGGGGCCGGCCCGCCGCTCGACTTCGCGGCGCACGTCGCCGCGCAGCCCCGCGAAAAAGGCGACCTCGGCCACGACGAACAGCGGCCCGATCATCAGGCCGACCAGATCGTCGACGAATGCGGGCTTGCGCCCTTCGAACCAGTGCCCGACGAACTGCACGATCCAGCCGACGACGAACGCGCCGATGCCGATCGCGAGCCATTGGGCCGTCGGCAGCAACGCGAGCGCCTGCGCGGCCCACAGGCTCAACGCGAACAGCGCGGTCATCACGATCCCGAACCGCAGGTCAAGGCGCAGGTAAAACACTGCGAACACGACGGCCAGCAGCAGCGCCGGCGACAGCGCGATGCCCGCCAGCATCCCGAGCGCCGGCCGCGACAGCAGCACCTCGACCGCGAACACGATCATCGGGATCCCGACCAGGTGCGTCGCGATGTTGCGCGCGTCGCGGTGGTAGGCCGCATACTGGGCAAGATGGTCTTCGAGCGTCTTCATCGCGTCTCCTGATCGGTGGTTGAGCGCTATGATGCGCGTCACGCCCGAGAACCTCTGTCAGCTACCCGACATCGCGTGTCCATGCCTTCTTCGCTCGCCCCGTACCTGCCGCAGATCGAAGCGAACCCGTGGTTCGCCGCGCTGCCGCCAACGTTGCGCGAAGACCTGCTTGCCCGCGCGGCGCTGCGCGGG
>NZ_JAAGPB010001114.1:0-921 GCF_017104585.1 Burkholderia sp. Ac-20392 | reverse complement strand
AAGGCGACCGCAACCCGAGCAGCTGGAAGGACGGCGTCGTGACCGCGACGCCGGGCTTCGGCGAAGCGTTCCGCCAGTTCGTCGAAGGCGGCTGGCAGGGGCTGCAGCATCCGTCCGAGTACGACGGTCAGGGGCTGCCGAAGCTGATCGCGACGCCGTGCATCGAGATGCTCAACGCATCGAACCTGTCGTTCGCGCTGTGTCCGCTGCTGACCGACGGCGCGATCGAGGCGCTGCTGACGGCCGGCACCGACGAGCAGAAGCAGCGCTACGTGCCGAAGCTGATCTCCGGCGAATGGACCGGCACGATGAACCTGACCGAGCCGCAGGCGGGCTCCGATCTCGCGCTGGTGCGCTCGCGCGCCGAGCCGCAGGGCGATGGCACGTTCAAGGTGTTCGGCACGAAGATCTTCATCACGTGGGGCGAGCACGACATGGCGGACAACATCGTCCACCTGGTGCTGGCGCGCACGCCGAACGCACCGGAAGGCGTGAAGGGCATCTCGCTGTTCATCGTGCCGAAGTTCATGGTCAACGACGACGGCTCGCTGGGCGCGCGCAACGACGTGCACTGCGTGTCGATCGAGCACAAGCTCGGGATCAAGGCGAGCCCGACGGCGGTGCTGCAGTATGGTGACCACGGCGGCGCGATCGGCTATCTGGTCGGCGAGGAAAACCGCGGCCTCGAGTACATGTTCATCATGATGAACGCCGCGCGCTTCGGCGTCGGGATGCAGGGGATCGGCGTGGCCGATCGCGCATACCAGAAGGCCGCGGAATTCGCGAAGGAACGTGTGCAGAGCCGCCCGGTCGATGGTTCGGCCAAGCAGTCGGTGACGATCATCCATCACCCGGACGTGCGCCGCATGCTCGGCACGATGCGCGCGCTGACCGAAGGCGCGCGGGCGCTGGCCTACGTGG
>NZ_JAAGPB010001113.1:0-644 GCF_017104585.1 Burkholderia sp. Ac-20392 | reverse complement strand
GTTCAGATCGGGGTGCGCCGGCGCGTCGTAGCGGTGCGCCGCATCGCGCACGACGCCGCCCGGCGACGTGAAGCTCTCCGCGCGCGCATAGCCGACATAGGTTTCGGGTGAGCGGACGTCCGCGGCGTCCGCCGCTGCGAGTGCCCCCTTCGCGGGTGCGCCGGCGAGCCCGAGCGGCACGTTCAGCGCTTCCGGATGGCCGGCCTCGGCGAGCAGCGACTGGATCGCGCGCTCCGACTGCGCGTATTCGCCTTCGCCGAAATGGTGATGGCGGATGCGCCCCTGCGCGTCGATGAAGTAGTGCGCGGGCCAGTATTCGTTGCCGAACGCGCGCCAGATCGAATAACCGTTGTCGATCGCGACCGGGTAGTCGATGCCGAGGTCGTGCACGGCCTTCTTCACGTTGCCGATGTCGCGCTCGAACGCGAACTCCGGTGCGTGCACACCGATCACGACGAGCCCGTACGGTGCGTACTTGCGTGCCCATGCGGTCGTGTACGGCAGCGTGCGCAGGCAGTTGATGCACGAATACGTCCAGAAGTCGACCAGCACGACCTTGCCGCGCAGGCCGGCCGCCGTCAGCGGCGGCGAGTTCAGCCATTGCACCGCGCCGTCGAGCGACGGCAGCGTACCTTCGACGGGCG
>NZ_JAAGPB010001112.1:0-787 GCF_017104585.1 Burkholderia sp. Ac-20392 | reverse complement strand
GGCGGCGAATAACAAGGAAAACACAATGAAAAGACCGATTTCGCTGACCATTCTCGCGTGGATCATCATCGTGACCAACGCGATCACGTGCATCTATACGCCCTTCACGATCGGCATGCCGACCACCCAGGCGCTGCTGTCGCACTACCTGCTGCCCGTCTGGGCGACGCTCGGCATCAGCGTGATCCTCGAAGTCGTGAACGTCGTGGTCGGCATCGCGATCCTCAAGGGCCGCGAATGGTCGCGCAAGACCTACATCGCGACGGCCGTGTTCAGTTTCGCGTTCTCGTTCATCAACATGCCGGCGTCGATGTACGCGGTGCTGATTCCGGGCGTCCTGTTGTTCGCGCTGTTCGTCTACCTGATGTTCCGGCGCCCCGCGACCGCGTATTTCCAGGCGAACGCGTGAGCTTCGTGCGCAATGCGCTGGCGATCGTGATGTTCACGATCGCGGGCATGTGCGTGATCACCGCGCAGATGATGGCGTTCATGAAACTCGGCCATACGGGGGCGATGCTGGTGTTCGTCGCCGTGCTGATCGGGTTGTCGGCCGTGCTCCTGGTCGTGGGCGCGTTCGCCGGCGCGTTCCGGCCACGCGCGCGCGGCGCGGGCATCGCGCTCCTCGTCGCGACCGCGACCACCGCGTTCGGGGTGATCGGCTGGGTGACGCTGCTGCTGGCGCCGGGGATCGTCGACGTGTTGCAGCAGCAGGGCGTGGGCATCAACGCGCGGATGTTCCGGTTCGCGCCCGGCACCGTGGTGACCGGCCTGTCCGCGCTCGTCGGCG
>NZ_JAAGPB010000112.1:0-20972 GCF_017104585.1 Burkholderia sp. Ac-20392 | reverse complement strand
GACCAGGGCGGAAGGGCTGCTGCGGCGCGCGTCCGCCGGGCCGGCCGTACCCCGGCCCTGTTATGTAACCGTCATTTACACTTGGCGGCCCGGTGCAGCGTTTACAATAAGCGGGATCGAACGACAGGCGGGCGCATGGCCCGTCCTCTTTATACGGATTCATGGCAAAAGCTCCTTATTCCGCCCAGGCACAGGCGTTGCCGCACCGGATGTCGAAGCTCCTCACGGAGATCCGCTGGATTCTCCAGGTCGCGCTCTGCGCATTTCTGGTGATGGCCCTGCTGAGCTACAGCCGGCGCGATCCGAGCTGGACGCACGCCGCCCAGGTGGACCACATCTCGAACTGGGCCGGCCGCGTCGGCGCCTGGACGGCCGACATCATCCTGCTGCTGTTCGGCCTGTCGGCCTACTGGCTGATCGTGCCGCTCGCGCGACGCATCGCCGTCAACTATCGCCGCATCACGCGCCACGAGGCCGTCTCGGACGAACCCGAGCGGCCGATCGGCTGGCTCACTGAAATCCTTGCGTTCGTGCTCGTCGTGCTGGCATGCGACGGCATCGAGGCGCTGCGCATGTGGTCGCTGAAGGTGCAGTTGCCGCGTGCGCCGGGCGGCGTCGTCGGCGAGGCCGTCGCGGGCGCGATGTCGCACGCGTTCGGCTTCACGGGCGGCACGCTGCTGCTGCTGATCGCGCTGGCGATCGGCCTGTCGCTGTATTTCCGCTTTTCGTGGCTGTCGGTCGCTGAACGTGTCGGCGGCGCGATCCTGTCCGCCGTCAACGTCGCGAAGCTGCGCCGCGAGGCCGAGCGCGACCGCAAGCTCGGCGAGGCCGCGGCCGTGCGCCGCGAAGGCAAGGTCGAAGAGGAGCGCGTGCGCATCGAGGATCACGAGCCCGTGACGATCGTGCCGCCGGTCGTCACGCCGGCGAAATCCGAGCGCGTCGAACGCGAGCGCCAGGTGCCGCTCTTCACCGACCTGCCGGGCGATTCGACGCTGCCGGCGGTATCGTTGCTCGATCCCGCACCGAAGGCGCAGGAGGCGATTTCCGCCGACACGCTCGAATTCACGTCGCGCCTGATCGAGAAGAAGCTGAAGGACTTCGGCGTCGAGGCGAGCGTCGTCGCCGCGTATCCGGGCCCGGTCGTCACGCGCTACGAGATCGAGCCGGCCACCGGCGTGAAGGGCAGCCAGATCGTCAACCTCGCGAAGGATCTCGCGCGTTCGCTGTCGCTCGTGTCGATCCGCGTCGTCGAGACGATTCCCGGCAAGAACTACATGGCGCTCGAGCTGCCGAACCAGCGCCGCCAGACGGTCCACCTGTCCGAGATCATCGGTTCCGAGGTGTACGCGGCAGCGTCGTCGGCGCTGACGCTGAGTCTCGGCAAGGACATCGGCGGCAAGCCGGTGTGCGCGGATCTCGCGAAGATGCCTCACCTGCTGGTGGCCGGCACGACCGGTTCGGGCAAGTCCGTCGGGATCAACGCGATGATCCTGTCGCTGCTGTATAAAGCGACCGCCGAGCAGGTGCGCCTGATCCTGATCGATCCGAAGATGCTCGAAATGAGCGTCTACGAAGGCATTCCGCACCTGCTGTGCCCGGTCGTCACCGACATGCGCCAGGCCGGCAACGCGCTGAACTGGACGGTCGCGGAGATGGAGCGCCGCTACAAGCTGATGAGCAAGCTCGGTGTGCGCAACCTCGCGGGCTACAACAACAAGATCGACGAGGCTGCGAAGCGCGAGGAGAAGCTGCCGAATCCGTTCAGCCTGACGCCGGAAGATCCGGAGCCGCTCGGTCGCCTGCCGAACATCGTCGTCGTGATCGACGAGCTGGCCGACCTGATGATGGTCGTCGGCAAGAAGGTCGAGGAACTGATTGCACGGATCGCGCAGAAGGCGCGCGCGGCCGGCATCCACCTGATCCTCGCGACGCAGCGTCCGTCGGTCGACGTGATCACGGGCCTCATCAAGGCCAACGTGCCGACACGGATCGCGTTCCAGGTGTCGTCGAAGATCGACTCGCGCACGATTCTCGACCAGATGGGCGCCGAATCGCTGCTCGGGATGGGCGACATGCTGTACCTGGCGCCGGGCACCGGGCTGCCGGTGCGCGTGCACGGCGCGTTCGTCGCCGACGACGAAGTGCATCGCGTCGTCGAGAAGCTCAAGGAGCAGGGCGAGCCGAACTATATCGAAGGCCTGCTCGAAGGCGGCACGGCCGACGGCGACGAGGGCTCGGCCGGCGCGGGAACCGGCGAAGGCGGCGACGAGTCTGATCCGCTGTACGACCAGGCGGTCGAGATCGTCATCAAGAACCGCCGCGCGTCGATCTCGCTCGTGCAGCGCCACCTGCGGATCGGCTACAACCGCGCGGCGCGGCTGCTCGAGCAGATGGAGCAGTCGGGGCTCGTGTCGGCGATGTCGTCGAGCGGCAACCGCGAAATTCTTGTGCCGGCGCGCGACGCGGAATGAGTCCGCGGCGTTCGCAGCGCCGGCCATCCAGGGAGAAAACCGCAATATGCAGCAACATTCGTTCGCAATGTCCCTTCGTTCGACGCGGCGCTGGCTCGGCGCGGCGCTCGCCGGCGCCTCGCTGATGCTCGCGGCGACGCACGCGTTCGCGGGCGGCACCGAGCAACTGAAGGCGTTCGTGTCGCAGGTGCGTTCGGCGAAGGGCGACTTCACGCAGCAGATCGTCAAGGCGCCGGCGAAGGGCGCAAGCGCCGTGCAGGCCGTGCCGAAGCCCACCGACAATTCGAGCGGCACCTTCGTGTTCGCGCGCCCGGGCAAGTTCATCTGGACGTACCAGAAGCCGTACCAGCAGGTGCTGCAGGCCGACGGCGAGAAGCTCTACGTGTACGACCGCGACCTGAACCAGGTCACCGAGCGCAAGCTGAACGGCGCGCTGGGCGCGAGCCCGGCCGCGATCCTGTTCGGCAGCAACGATCTCGACAAGAACTACACGCTGCGCGATGCCGGCGAGAAGGGCGGCATCGAATGGCTCGAGATGCTGCCGAAGGCGCAGGACACGCAGTTCCAGCGGATCGGCATCGGCTTCAAGAACGGCACGCTCGCCGCGATGGAACTGCACGACGTGTTCGGCAACGTCACGCTGCTGACCTTTACGAACATCCAGACGAATCCGCCGCTGAAGGGCGATACGTTCAAGTTCGTCGTGCCGAAGGGCGCCGACGTGATTACCGGCTGACCGGCGCCGCGCGCCGCTGTATTCCCGACGGGCCTGCCGGCGACGGCAGGCCCGTGTTGTTTCTGGGCGCGGGCACCGGGCGCGGCGGTGCTTTCGCGCCGCTGTCATAATGTCGGGTCCGGCGGCCGGTTCGGCCGCGACCGTTTGATGTGGAGCGAGGGTTCATGTCCGATCTGTTTCAAGTCGAGCCGCGCCGCCCGCTCGCCGAGGCGCTGCGGCCGAAGACGCTCGCCGAGGTGATCGGCCAGACGCATTTGCTGGGCGAAGGCAAGCCGCTGCGGCTCGCGTTCGAATCGGGCAAGCCGCATTCGATGATCCTGTGGGGGCCGCCCGGCGTCGGCAAGACGACGCTCGCGCGGCTCACCGCGCTCGCGTTCGACTGCGAGTTCATTGCGCTGTCCGCGGTGCTTGGCGGCGTGAAGGACATCCGCGAGTCGATGGAGCAGGCCAAGGACACGCTGAACCGCACCGGCCGCCACACGATCCTGTTCGTCGACGAAATCCACCGTTTCAACAAGGGACAGCAGGACGCGTTGCTGCCGTTCGTCGAGTCGGGGCTCGTGACCTTCATCGGCGCGACGACCGAGAACCCGAGCTTCGAGGTCAACTCGGCCTTGCTGTCACGTGCGCAGGTGTACGTGCTGAAGTCGCTGGACGACGACGAGATGCGCCAGTTGCTGAAGCGCGCGCAGGAAATCGCGCTCGACGGTCTGTCGTTCGACGACAAGGCGATCGATACGCTGGTCGGCTATGCGGACGGCGATGCGCGGCGCTTCCTGAACCTGCTCGAGCAGGCGCAGACGGCGGCCACGTCGGCCGGCACCGCGACGATCGATGCCGAGTTCGTCAGCAGCGCGATGACGCTGAACGCCCGGCGCTTCGACAAGGGTGGCGACAACTTCTATGACCAGATCTCGGCGCTGCACAAGTCGGTGCGCGGTTCGAGCCCGGACGGCGCGCTGTACTGGTTCTGCCGGATGATCGACGGCGGCGCGGATCCGAAGTATCTCGCGCGGCGGATCGTGCGGATGGCGTGGGAAGACATCGGCCTCGCCGATCCGCGCGCGCTGCAGATGGCGAACGACGCGGCCGAAACCTACGAACGGCTCGGCTCACCGGAAGGCGAACTCGCACTCGGCCAGGCGGTGATCTATCTCGCGTGCGCGGCGAAGAGCAACGCGGGCTACAACGCGTTCAACCAGGCGATGGCGTTCGTGAAGCAGGACAAGTCGCGCGAGGTGCCCGTGCATCTGCGCAACGCGCCGACCAAGCTGATGAAGGAACTCGGCTACGGCCACGCTTACCGGTATGCACACGACGAGCCGAATGCGTATGCGGCCGGCGAGACGTACCTGCCGGACGGGATGCGCGAGCCGCGCTGGTACAAGCCGGTGCCGCGCGGGCTCGAATCGAAGATCGCCGACAAGCTCGCATGGCTGCGCGAACTCGATCGCGAGGCCGGCAAGAAGGACTGACGGGAAGGCGTCCGGCGCGGTTCGCGCCGGTGCCGTCGCGAAAGCATCAGCGCTTGCGGGCTGCCGGCTGCTTCTTCCAGTAGCCGAACGGCTCCTGATGGCACTCGATGTCGAGTTCGGTGACGCGCGCATGCAGGCTCTGCTGCGCATCGGCGATCGCGAGGTTGTAGATCGCGGGCGCGATCTCCTCGACGAAGAAGTGCAGCAGGGCGCCGGCCTGGATATTGCCGATCGGCTCGTCCATGTTCTCTGTGAAATAGCGTTGCAGCGACGCGATCGCGCGGTCGCGTACGTCCTTGTCCAGTTCGATGGCCATCGGGTTCCTTGGGTAGCTGTGACGTGTGGCGGGTGCCTCGTGCGATGCGCTGCGGCAGGCTCGCACGGGTGATTCGCGATCCGCGGCGCGTCGCTGCCGCGCGATTTCGCGGGTGCCGACGGGCGGACTGGCCATGCGATACTGCCACGGCCATCACACCACGGCATCGCCCGTTTGCAGCATTGTCCGTCCGGCCAGTGCCGTGGCGGCCCCGCGGTGCGTTAGAATTCCCGTCTTACACAACGATTCTCCAAGTCCTCCCATGCTCGACATCCAGTTGCTGCGCAAAGACCTCGACGGCGTCGCCCAGCGCCTCGCCGATCGCGGCTACACCCTCGACATCGCCGCGTTCTCCGCCCTCGAAGCGGAACGCCGCGCGATCCAGACCCGCACCGAAGAGCTCCAGGCCCGCCGCAACAGCCTGTCGAAGCAGATCGGCGCGATGAAGGGGAAGGGCGAGGACACGTCGGCCGTGATGGCCGAGGTCGGCGGGATCGGCGACGAAATGAAGGCGGGAGAAGCCAAGCTCGGCGAGATCCAGGCGCGCCTGTCCGACCTGATGCTGGGCATGCCGAACGTCGCGCATGAAAGCGTGCCGGTCGGCAAGGACGAAGCCGACAACGTCGAGGTGCGCCGCTGGGGCGCGCCGCGCCAGTTCGATTTCGAGGTGAAGGATCACGTCGACGTCGGCACGCCGCTCGGCCTCGATTTCGAGACCGGCGCGAAGCTCGCCGGCGCGCGCTTCACGATGCTGCGCGGCTCGATCGCACGCCTGCACCGCGCGCTCGCGCAGTTCATGATCGACACGCACACGCAGCAGCACGGCTACACCGAAACTTATACGCCGTACATCGTGAACCCCGAGATCCTGTACGGCACGGGCCAGCTGCCGAAATTCGCGGACGACATGTTCCGCGTCGAGAAGGGCGGCGAGGAGAACAAGGTCACGCAATACCTGATCTCCACGTCGGAAATCTCGCTGACGAACACGGTGCGCGAGTCGATCGTCGACGCGTCTGCACTGCCGATCAAGCTGACCGCGCATTCCCCGTGCTTCCGCTCGGAAGCCGGTTCGTACGGCCGCGACACGCGCGGCATGATCCGCCAGCACCAGTTCGACAAGGTCGAGATGGTGCAGGTCGTCGCGCCGGAAGCGTCGTACGCGGCGCTCGACGAGATGGTCGGCCATGCGGAAGCTATCCTGCAGAAGCTCGGCCTGCCGTACCGCGTGATCACGCTGTGCACGGGCGACATGGGCTTCTCGGCCGCGAAGACGTTCGACCTCGAAGTGTGGCTGCCTGCGCAGAACACCTATCGCGAGATCTCGAGCTGCTCGAACACCGAAGCGTTCCAGGCGCGCCGGATGCAGGCGCGTTTCCGCAACGCGCAGGGCAAGCCCGAGCTCGTGCATACGCTGAACGGTTCGGGTCTGGCAGTCGGCCGTACGCTCGTCGCAGTGCTCGAGAACTACCAGAACGCGGACGGTTCGGTCACGGTGCCGGAAGTGCTGCGTCCGTACATGGGCGGCATCGAGCGCATCGACGCGCCGGCACGGGCGTCGTAAGCGCGCGTTCCGGCAAACGCTCAAAGGCCTCGCAAAAAATTTGCAAAAAGGGCTTGTGAGGTTCGAAGAGATCGTTCTATAATCTTTTCTTTCGCGGAAACGACCAACCGCGAAATGCAGTAAAGCAGCAAGGAAGGAGAGGTGGCAGAGTGGTCGAATGTACCTGACTCGAAATCAGGCGTACGGTTTCCCCGTACCGTGGGTTCGAATCCCACCCTCTCCGCCAAACAAGAGAAGAATTTCGATTTTGAATGCAATTTCGAAACTCTTCGTAAGGAAGCGCCAAATTCTGTGGAAGAATTTGGCGCTTTTTTACATCCAATGAGAATCGGTTACGCCAGAGTTTCCACACAAGAACAGGAAACGCGTGCGCAGATCGACGCATTGACGAAGGCCGGCGTCGATGCAGTCCACGAAGAAAAGCGCTCAGGTGCACTCCTGCGCCGCCCCGTCCTAGACAAACTCCTCCGAAACCTCAAGCGCGGCGACGTCCTGGTCGTCTACAAGCTCGACCGCATTGCGCGATCGCTCAAGCACCTCCTCAGCATCATCGATCGCCTGCAAGAGCGCGGAGCGGGCTTTGAGAGCCTTACCGAGCACATCGACACCACCTCGCCAGCTGGTCGGCTGATGATCCAGATGCTTGGCGCGTTCGCCGAGTTTGAGCGGGAAATGATCCGTGAGCGGACGAAGAGTGGTATGCAGGCAGCCAAGAAACGCGGCGTCCGCCTAGGTCGACCGCGAAGTCTCGAAACCGAGGACGAACGCCGCGTCGTTCGCCAATGGCGCACCGGGAACTACACGCTAGCCGCGCTCGCCCACGAATACGGTGTTCACCTGTCGAGCATCAAGCGCGCGGTCTATCGCGCAAAAGAACTCGCTCAGCTGGCGCCCACTCCGTAAAAAGCAGTTTTGCAGAGAGGGGAGGGGGAGCATGCAGCACCGCCTACGCTCCCCGTCCCCGGTGATACCCGCTACTCGGTCCGGCAGGCCGCGCTGAGCCGCGCGATAACCGCCACGACTCCGCATCACGGCCGACGCTCTACGTCGCTACGATCCCGGCCGAACACTCCTAACGCTAGACGCACTACGAGCTCGACCAGGTGCGCGCCGATAGCCAGGCCGAGATCGACCAGGTGCGCGTCGATCGCCAGGCCGAGCTCGACCAGGTGCGCGCCGATAGCCAGGCCGAGCTCGACCAGGTGCGCGTCGATCGCCAGGCCGAGCTCGACCAGGTGCGCGTCGATCGCCAGGCCGAGCTCGACCAGGTGCGCGTCGATCGCCAGGCCGATCTTGACCAGGTGCGCGTCGATCGCCAGGTCGAGCTCGACCAGGTGCGCACCGATCGCCAGGCCGAGCTCGTGTCGAGATTCACTCAACGCTGACCTCTAAAGGTACTTCAAGGTTGTGATCGAAGCCGGTCCGCCGGCGTCAGGCTTGCTCTGTGGCTCGGTTCGGCCAGGATGGGGCATTGGGCTCGTGTATGTGATTTGGAGAAAATCATTGCGCTTTGATACGCACCAATTCTAATCACCAAGATTGAACTGTTGACACCAGCGAACGCACTCTTGCCGAAATGAGGTACTTCTCGGGGTGCCAAATTTTACTTATCCGGGCTACGATTTTTAATCTTTCTGCGCGGGCTTAATATATGCCCGCGCGCAATAATTCTAAAACGGAAGCTCCTCTTCTGACACCGAGGATGGCATCCACGGATAGCGAGAGGTGGACGAAATGAAGTCGGTTGTGTAATGTGATCTTTGTCCCCAGTATTCGACTTCGTCTATATCCACTACCGACGCGGTTAGTGACTCAGTATTGAAGTCCCAGTAAGCATTTCCCGAATTGTTATCGCGATGGAAAGCCGATATGTTTTTGGCCTCGACTAGATCTCCGCGAGCAAGGGCGTCTTGCTGAATTTGTTCGGTCTCGGTCGCTACCTTGAGTGCCATTGCCTTTAGCGCGCCCCCAATTTCAGTGAAACTTGATTCAAGGGTTAACTTTGAGAATACTATGCTTATAGTCTTGGTCGCTTGCAGTATTTTGTTGTCGTTCATTCTCGGATAGACGGCACTCTCACTCAAATAGATGCAAGTTTCTCTTATCGCTGGGTAAAGGCGAAGTATTTGAGATGTTCGCAGTGTCCCAACTTTGTAGTTAATGTACTTTGACGACCCGCCTTTCTGCAAAATCGGAATAATATAATTGAGTTGAACTCTAATCCACTCTTGATCGAGGCTGGAAAGTAAATTTGTTCTCCAATGATCATTGCCTATGGATTTTAATTCAATATACCACGCATCCTCTGAGTTGGTCGGGACTACATCACTTATGGAAGTCAGCTGTACGAGACAATTTTCGATCTCAATCAGTAAATGTTTTGAATTCTGCTTAATGAGATCGATGTCGTCTTGTTTAATCGGCCGAAAATGGGCTAGAGAATTGCGAACGGTTCCAATTTCCTGGAGTTTGGTAATAACGATAGCTTTGCTTGCGCGAAAAAAAGGCGCAAAGTACTTCCAGTAGACTTCTGAGGTTATTATTTGTGTGAGTTCGCCGCTATTTAAAAATAGCATTGGCGACGAAACTTCATATCCGAGATATCCATGCTCGCGAGCCTGATGAATTCGCTTCTTGGTTTCGGTCCTAATTGTAATGCCGTCCCCTAGGGCTGCCAGATCCCAATCCTTCCCAAGTTGACGCTTAAGAACTATGTAGACAAATAGCCGAAGGGCATTTTCGAACCGGAAAAGAATATTGAAGGCCTCATAGTAATAGATGTGAAGCCACCGTTCGGGTATCTTGAAGTTGCGGTTATCGTCTGCCTCTGCGGGATGCCATTCCATAATTACTTCCCCTGTTGAATGCAATTTCCGAGCGTCCGTGAGTACCGCTCTATTTCAGTTCGTCTATGGTGAATCTTGTGTGCCTCTGACTTTACTACACGAGGGAAGAATGTGGGGAACTTGTGATTTCTTTCGGATCCCTCCGATGGCTTCCAATGGGTGAGCACCGAGCTTTGTTAGTTGCCTGCAGTCTCTCGGAGTCTTGGGAAAAGTACGTTTTGGCGAAGCGCGACGACTGCGTTTCCGTGACGCTTCAAGGATTTAATCGATCTGATAGCCCGTTTGCCGTAAAGCCAAACGGCTGCTCCGGGCCGATGAGAGCCGGCCGCCCGTGCGCGAACGGGCCAAGCTGCCCTTGGAAGTTCAACATTGAATGAGCGAGTTTGCGGGTAGGCCGTGTACGGCTGGCGCGCCGAAACCAAATTGAGTGAATCTCGACAGCTTGACCAGGTGCGAGTCGATCGCCAGGCCGAGCTCGACCAGGTGCGAGTCGATCGCCAGGCCGAGCTCGACCAGGTGCGAGTCGACCGCCAGGCCGAGCTTGACCAGGTGCGCGTCGATCGCCAGGTTGAGCTCGACCAGGTGCGCGTCGATCGCCAGCTCGAGCTCAACCTGTACAGATTCGCCTACTCGAGTACGAAGCGAGGCTAGAGCAGCGCCAACGGCGAGCCAGATGAAATCGTCGGTACGCAAGCATCACAACTTCTGAACTTGCAGGAGAAGCAGGATTTCCGTGCGGCTGCCGCCGCTCGAATGTCCCCTCATCCATGCCGGCAGGAACGACAGGCCCGAATCGAGGTGCGATGCCTTTTCCTGCGTCAGTCCGCCAATGAGCACGGCGTCGCCATCCTCGACGCTGAACGACGATTCGAGCTTGCGCGTGTTCTTCGTCGGCGAGTTGTTGACGCCGGTCGTGGTGCGCACGAAGTCGCTGATCTCCTCAACGACGTTCAGATCGATTGCGCTTGCTTTAACGGTCGGCTGAACCTGAAAGATCACCCCCGCGTCCTGATACTGCACGCTCTGCACCGGCGCACCAGTTGTACTTGGATAGGAAACCGAGCCGACAACCGGCACCGACTGGCCGACATTTAACCTGGCCAACTGGCCAGATCGCACACGCAGGTTGGGTGACGTGACGACCTTGAATCGAGAGTCGCTATTCAGGGCCGAAATCGCGGCCTCAAAACCACCAGCACGCAACCGAATCGCGTTCGCGTCGCTGCCGACAGTTCCTGACCCAATCGATGCCCCAACACGCCCACCTAGCAGGCTCAAAGCCAACTGGAACGCCGAATTGTTGTCCTCCTGCCTGCTGACCTCATACACCCACGCACGCACCGCAACTTGACCGGCCGGCGTATCGACTTGCGGAAGCAGCTTTTTCAGTGCGGCTATCTCGCGCGCGGAGCCGATGAATACGAGCGTGTCGGTTTCCTGATCCAGCATTGCCGCCGCAGACGTAGGCGGCGAACCCGTACGCATCCGGCCATCAGTCGACGTAGCGATATCGCGGTTGGTTGTGAACTTCCCCGAGAACAGCGGTTGAACAAGACGAGAGAGATAATCCGCATCGCGATAACGCGGCTGGTATACGTAGTTATCCTGAACCTCGCTCGGTGCCGCATCACGCTTCGATACGTAATCCACCCCGTCGCGCGTGTCCAGCGCAAAGCCAAGCGATGTGAGGAAGCCGCGCATGAAGCCGCGCATATCGCCGTCACTCTTATCAAATCGGAACGACACCGGCCGTTGATCCGCGAGCACTTCCGGCGCAATCACGTATGGCACCTTGAGCATATCGGCAAAGACCAGATCAACCACCTGCGCAACCGGCACGAACCGCAAATCGATACGTGTCCCGGATACGCGCGGAAGCGCCGATAGTGCAACCGGAGGCGAAGAGGGGGCCGAGTTCGGCGACACAAATGCTGCCTCTGATGGGCCGACCGCTCCGGGTGGTAGTGGCGGCAATGTCGGCACCGGCGGCACCGCCTGCCCCGCGTGCGCGATAGATGCGGCGAGGAGCGAGAGAATCGCAATCCGTTTCATCGGCTGCCCCCTGCCGGAACCGCGCCCCCCAGCGATCCGGACCATGTCGTAACGTCCTGACCGTCGATCTTCCCGACTCGCACAATCCCATCATTTACAAACATCGATGGCGACTCGATACGCATCCGACCGGAGCCGCCAATGAGGACCACCCATTCGAGATCGCCCACGCGATACGATCCGGCGATCCGCCATGTATCCGACACCTTAGCCGATGCCGGTGTGGCTTCCCCGGTTGGGCCTGTGATATTTCCCGGCGCCCTCGGCGACGCATCAATCTGAGGCGGGAGCGCTGCGTGCGAAACCTCCGCCTTTGACGTTGGATGAAAGAAGCGCCACGCACCCCAAGCACCAACCATCATGCATACGGCAACGCCGCAAACGATCCCCCAGAGCGTCTTATTTGCCAACACGTTCTGTCGCTTGTCGATCGTTGCCTCAGATCCGGAGCCACCCACGTAGCTGCTATAGAGCGGGAAGATTTCTGACTTGTACGTTCGCACGAACGTCCCGACTCGCGTTTTCAGTGTCTGCTTGCCGCCCTCGTACATCTCTACGCGGTACTTCTTCGATAGGCCCAAACTCTTGAGCTTGACCATGACGAACGAGAGTTCCAGCACGCCGCGGACAGATCGATGCAGGTCGGCGATATTCTGGATCATCAAGGTAACGTCGCACGAAACGCCGGTATCGGCGCTGACGAAGTGTCGATGCATGCGAAAGAAGTTCATGTGCTCAGGCGTGACTTTCATCCCCACAGCCCACAGCTTCCACGCTTCATCAATCACAAGGAAATCTCCCGGTTGCACGAAGCCCGGCGTTACGACCGCCCCATCAGGGCTTTCGTCCTCGGTCGGGAAAAAGTGCTCGCCAAGAAGATCAGTAGTACGAACATGAACGATAGCGCCAAGTCTGCCTGGTACAGCGTTTCGCTTCTCAACTAGATGGGCGTGCACGCGCTCCTCGCTAATGCCGTCAATGTTCGTTACGACGCGCCGACCAGCCGCGACTGCATCCAGCAGCGGGCCGGCCACAACTTCATACGATTTACCGGACCCCATGACCCCACAATATGCATTGATTGCCATGTATCACCCGATTACCGGAATGCGACGAATGATGAAGCGCGTCGCGAAAGCCGCGACGATTAGCTGCACGCCGAAACTGAACGCACATAGATCGAGGAAGTACCAAACATCCGCACCGATTCCACCAAATGCCCCCGAGAGCGATGCGGCCGTCGGCAGCAACCCCGACGACTGAAGTACAGCGATAAATTCGGTCGTGATGAAGTACATCACGAAGTACGCGAAGAACTTCGCGATGACCGACCGCACCACGAACCCGAGCAGCAGATTTACCGCAGATGCAAGCAATGCCCACATAGCTATCTCCTTATGCCGCCAGCACGATAAACAGCGCGCCTAGAACAAACACGACAACAAACACAGCATGTATTTGCGGTCGGAACTGTTCAGCAAGATCGCAATGCGAAGTAACTGTGATCTGCTGACCGAACAGAGTTATCGAAGGCCGAGGACATATGGCGTTGTGTGCTGGAACTTCGAAGCTACGCAGGTCGGGAAACAGCCGAAGCAACGGCCGCAGGATCATTTCTGCCGTCGGTGTATTTTCAAGTGACGGCGCATCAATGCCTGGATCGGGGCCGACATCGACGCCCACGCGGTTTATTACGTTCACGCTTGGAACATTTACGACGTTCACGTTCTGCGCGATGCTCGGGTCAGGATTTGGATTTGGATTTGGATTTGGGTTCGGATTTGGGTTCGGGTCAGGATTCGGGTTGGGATTGGGATTGGGATTGGGATTGGGATTGGGATTGGGATTCGGGTTCGGGTTCGGGTCGGGATTCGGGTTGGGATTCGGGCTTGGCTCAGGATTCGGAAGGGGAACAGGCTCAGGCTTGGGAGCCGGAGTCGGAGTGGGGGCCGGAATTGGGTACGGTGCAGGATTGGGATTCGGCTGTACATCGGGCGATATCACGACACTTGTTCCGGGCGTAGCAGCCCGAGACAGCAAATCGGCGAGAGTTGGCCACCTGGCGAACGGATCAGACTTATACCACTCGTCAATGTCGTCCTTCGTAACCGGCGAATTCGGCGAATAGGGCAGGCCGTGATAACCCGGTTGCGCCGCTGCACGCTTCCATGTCTCATCAACCAAGCTCGCAATCGTCTGCGACGGAACTGACGCCCTCGCCGCCGCTGGCGAAATGTCCTTCACGATGCCAGAAAGGTCGCCGCTAAGTAATGATACGGCATCCTGATCAAACGTCCATGAGATAGAGCGACCAACACCGTTTTCTACTCTAGAGCACATTCGCATTTCCGGATCACCACTTTGGCATTGAAAACTAACGCGAGAGACTTCCGCGGTGAACAAGTGCCACGGACCATTTGGATAAGGATCTTCCTTGGCAAAGTAGGTGACACTTGACAGTACCTCATACCTCTTGCCATTAATTACGTTATCGTGAGCCATATACCACGAGCGATATGCGTTGTAGCGCGAAACTTGATCGAGCGTATCCGCATATAGGTCCGTCCATCCGTTGCGGAGTGTGAAAGCCCCATTCGCCCCTGAATCGGGATACGGGTACCTGCCACATTCGGCTTTGAGGTCGCACGTTGTATTCTTGAATACTCGAATGCCGAACGCACGTGCACGAGAATCGGGGGATTCCACATCGCCAGGTCTCACTGGTATCTTGCCTGGATCGGCATACGGAAGAGGCTCTACAACTCGAACGAGAGAAACAGTCTTGCCGTCCCCGCTAACCGCCATCTTGAATTTGGTGAGCCCCGAATTCATCGTAAGGGCAGCACCTGCGGCCATAATGCCGAGGCCCGCTAAGACCGTGACCCATACCGGAGCGCCGGCGACCGCCAAAACGACCCCCGCCCCCGTTGCAGCGACACTGGCCGCGGTAGATACGGAACCCATGCCGGTGAGCGTCGCGGCAATTCGCGGATCGTTTGCCGCGAACCCTCGCTGAATCGCGATTCGCGACAGGACCGCAGCCTCAACACGATTGATCACGAAATTCTCAATCGGCAAGAGGGCGGCCTGTGCATGCGCTTGCTGGTTGCAAACCATTGCCAAGGCTGCAAACAACGCTATCCATGCGTTTTTCGTCTTCATCCTCGCATCCCCTGAATGACAGCCCACGCTGACAGCAGGCCCCATGCGAACATCACCAGATACCACGCCTGTACATTGGTCATGTCTATCTCGACCCATCAAAAAAGAGGGGGCACTAGGCCCCCTCAACACTCACCCCGTAACGCGAGCTAACTTAGGCGCCGCGAACCATGCCGATAACGATCTTCGCGCCCTTGATCGCCATATACAGGCCAGCGAGCAGCGCGGCGATCGACAGGACCGCCGCCGTGGTCGTCGCGAAGTCGATCTTCGCCAGCATCGGGCCGTAGTCGACGCCGCCACCTTCCGCGTGAGCGAGGACCGGCAGGGCAACGACGCCACCGAGAATCGAACGCACGGACAGCGCCTTGAGAGCTTGCAACTTCGTTTTCATACGTACACTCCAGAAAGAGCCGGGAAGCGCCCGGCACGCGTTTCTACGCCCGTCGAATCATCTCGACGACCGCACCAATCCCACGGCACACGAAATACAGACCTACGACCGACGTAAATGCAGCGCTCCAGAATCCGGCCGCCTGACCGTAATCGAAGGGCTGCACCGCTGCATCGATGTATCCGACGCTCGCTGCATCGAGTACGTACGCCTGTACTGCTTGCACATGGAAAAACTGTTCGCTACTAGGCGGGCATACCGCTTGATCAGTCGTGCTTGCCTGATCGGCCGACGAAACCGGCGCGCAGATCAGGACATAACGCGTTGCGCCCGCAGCCATCCTGTCCACCCCCCTACTTGAAGAAGATCAGCGCGACTACATCGAAAGCGCCGTCGCAGTGATCGACGCCAGCCTCATACGCTTCGCCGATTTCCTCGAATCCGCCCGCATCACGCAGACGCTCGGTGCGACCCACGTCCCCCGAATCGGGCCGCAGGAACCCGCCAGAAACAAGGTCCTGCACCACGTACACGACCCTGCCGTCCATGATTAGCTCGCCTTAGCCGGCCGGGAAATTTCCAGCGGCTTCAATGAATGCATTACGGTCTTCTGCGTTTTCCCGTTCGTCACGAGCTCCAGATCCGCAGCAGCCTCGAAAGGGAAGGGCAGATGCTTGTACTTGTCGAACTCGGCGGACGTGCCGAGCGTGAACTCAGCGACCGCGAAGCCTTTAGCTGTGCCCTTCGAATCATCGAGCGGGGTTTCGGTATAGACCTTCGTGCTATCGAACGCCTGCCCGTTGTCCATCGTGCCCTTGCTCGACTTCATCCCCAACACCTTCACATTGCTTGTGAATCGCATGATTCGTTTCCTGTCGTAGCGGCTGGTGCAAAGACCGTTTCCTCTGTCCAGCCATCGCCAGAGGGGTCTAAATCGTTGTATGGCGTCGCGGTATCGAAGACGTGCATCGGGATTGCGCAAGTCTCGTAATCAGGCACCTTGAGGCGATCCGGCCATTCGCCGGACTGATTCGTGATCGCGTCGAGGAAGTCCTCATCGCCCAGGAGATTCCGCAGTACGAACGCGTACTTGCCATAGCTGGTGCGGATGTTCTTCAAACTCGCATCGACGTTGATCTCTGCCGCCTTGCGCTTGATCTCGATCTTTTCGGGCGTGCGGGAGGCATCGAGGAGGCGCAGACACGGATAGGCACCCACGAAGTAGCTGGACGGATCGAGCAGCACATCAAGCGGAATCACGCGCTTGCTATTGCGAAACTCGACCTCAATGCGCAGCCATTCCGACTCCGCGTTGCCTTGCTCCCGACCTTTCTCGTAGGCGCGGCAGAGCTTCCCGTTCCGGCGCAGGCCGATGTACACGCTGCGCCCCTTGCCGTTAGGCTTCTTCCAGTCGCCCTTGTACTCATGGTGCGGAGCGTTCACTGAGCAGGTGAACAGACCGTCGTCGTACCAACCGTCAACCTGATCGACCGTGTATTCGCCTTGCATGCAGTCGTGCGCGAGGTCAACGCGCGTGATCGTTGGCCGTTTGGCCGTATCAACAAGGAAGTCGTGCAAGCGGGACTCCCACCCGGCTCTAGCTGCAATGCAACCCTGGCCGTTCAAGTTGATGAGCATCGTTCCGCGCTGGCTGGCACCACCGAAGGCGACATGACCATAGTTGTCACCCAGCTCCCACGCGTTCGTGTAGAAGTCGCGACTCTTCTTCAGGTCGCGCGTGATGCCGAAGCCGAAGATTTCCGTCAGGTGCTTGCTCGCTTCGAAGATGAACGCCTCATCAGCAACAAGCTGAATGCCCGCCGTCCGGTTCCACGTTTCCTCGCCCACCGTGAAACGCAGCGTATCGACCATCGCGACCTGCTCGTTGACCGGGCGACGAACGAGGATAGTTTTCAACTCGCCCGTATCGGTCATGACCATCTGCAGTTCCTGCACCGTCGCGATGGCCGGCCTTTCCGTTCCCCCCCTGTTAGTCCGGGGGGGGCAAAAAGCAGCGGCCCCGCCGCTGCTGTCCTCGCTGCCGCTGCGGGCAGGAGCGGCGGAGCCGCTGCACGGGACGGATTTAGGAGTGCGAATCGCACCTGATTGCACTGCTGCCTTGAGCTTGCCCATGTCTCGAATTCAGCCCAGATTGGTTTGGGAGGGGAGGCGGCCGCAGACGTCGCAACCACACGAAGGCGCACCGCACCACTCGCAGGAATTTTCGGTACACGTAGCGGGAATGAGGCGACGGCGAGCGCGGAAGTTAGCCACGCGCTGCGCACTGGTCATCGCGTTGGCCTTCGCCGGACGGCCCGGCCGATTGCCGAACATGTCACCGGTGAATCCGTCTTGCGCGTGCTTCGCCATAAAGGCCCCCGAATCGTTGTCGTTTTCCCGCCACACCGACGGGCTACCGCAAAAAGAGCGGGGGCCGAAGAAGGCCACCCGCCAAAACCCGCGCACACCGTGGGGCCGAATGAGCGCGGCCAAACGAGGCACAACCAACCACCGACCTACGCCCCACGAAATCCCGCTTAAACTTCAGACAAAACCACACGACCACCAGGCCAACGTGACACCAACGATGCTCACCGTAACGGCGCTTGCCGCAGCCGTTCTCATCGCCTTGACCGACCGCCGCCGAAAACAGAAACAATCGACCGATCCGCGAAAGCGAGCGATCTACGATCCGAAACAATTCCGTCGCCGCAGATGAGGCAGCGGTTTACCTCTACAACGAACCTGCTAGACTGCCGCCTATCGCAGATCCACAAAAATTTGCGCGTTTGCCCAAATGTCAGGGCGGATTATTTGGGCGAAAGCGCAAACATGTCAAGGGGATTGTTATGACGATTAGCGAACTTTTGGACGCAGCGAAGCGAAAGCAGGGGTCGCTAGGGGCCGTTGCGGCCCGCTTCGATTTTCATCAATCGCGGTTGTCCGAATGGAGATCAGGGAAGCGCAAGCCGGATGCTAGCGAAATCCTGATCCTTGCCGAGCTTGCCGAATTGCCACCGCTGGAGACTCTGGCGGAGATCGAGCAGGAGCTTGATTCCAAGCATTCAGCCGTTTGGGCGCGCGCACTGGGAAACCTCCGCGCGGCGGGCCTCGCCGCGTCCGTGACCCTCGCACTGGGAACCGTATTGACGACATCGAGTAACGCAAAGGCTGCCGTCGATCATTCGGGCAATGCGGTTCGAAATGCACCCTCTCCGCCAAAATACGAAGCCCCGTGATCCGGAAGGATCACGGGGTTTTTCGTTTTGGGTCCGCGGAATGTGTGTCGCGTCGCAAGCCATTGCAGTCGCAACGACTCGACCATCGACACATCGGATCGTGCTGATACGATGCGATCCACTGCGTGCATGATCGTGCCGCGTCCTCCATACGGCCGTGCTGAATGGCAAACACCGCAATCCCATGACGAACCGAGTGCCGAAAGCCCTGACGGGCATTGCGCTGCTGACTGCCGTCATTGCCGTCGCGGACATCCGCGGCGCGCATGGCATAGGCATGGCGTTGGTGCTCGGTCACGCGGCGTATTTCGCGGGGCTGGCAGGATGCGCGGCCGTCGCCGTGGCGGCGGCACTGATCGTGCTGTCGCGCACGTCGCGCTACCGCGAGCGCTCGCTCGCCTGGCGATGGCGGGAATGGGCGCTCGCGTTGCTTTGCATCGTGACGATCGCTGCCTTCAGCCAGGCGATCGTGGTACTCGACTACTTGTGCGTGGCGCTCGCGCCGCCGTCGATCGAAGCCGATCTCGTCCGGTTCGATGCGTTGCTCGGCTTTAACTGGCCCGACCTGTATCGCTGGGTGAGGGCGCACGCCGTGTTGCAGGGCGTGCTGGCGTTCGCGTATCACGGCAGCATCGTGCAGCTGATCGCCGTCCCGTTCATTCTCTCGACCGCACGGCGACATGACGACCTCGCCGAGTTCATGGCGCTGTTCGCATTCGCGTTGCTCGTCGTTGTCGTCGTCTCGACGCCGTTTCCCGCGCAAAGCGCATTCGTCCATTTCGGCATCGCCGATGCGAACACCGCGTCGACCGTGTCTCACTACGACCTGCTGCGCAGCGGGCAGCTTCGGCAGTTCAGCCTGTCCGAATCGCAGGGGCTCGTGTCGCTGCCGTCGTTCCACGTGATGCTGGCGCTGCTGTTCGCGTATGCGGTCCGACACGTGCGTTACGTGTTTCTCGCGTCGATCGTGCTGAATGCCGCGATGATCGTGTCGACGCCGACACAGGGCGGCCACTACCTGGCCGACGTGATCGCCGGGATCGTATTCGGCGTGCTGTCGATCGTTGTCGTGCGCCGCTGGATGGCGGGCCCGCGCAGGGCCGCGACCACCGGGCCGCGCGCGACGCATCCGACCTGACCGGATTGGCGGCCGGCGTTTTCGCACGGCTCCGGTCTTTCCCGCTTTCTTCAGCTTTAAGCCCGCGCTTCCCGCGCCGTTAACACGAGGCGGCGGCCGGCGCCCGTGCCGGACCGCATCGTTCCCCGTCGATCCAAGGTCCCATGAAGCTGAGCTACAAGATTCCCCTCGCATTCGCCGTCGCGCTGCTGCTGATGTTCTGTGGCGCGCTGTACGGTATCCATATTCTCAATCGGTCGATCGATACGTTCGCCGAAGACGTGCAGACGAACGTCGGCGACGAACGGCTCGTGTCGGCCACGCTCGTACAGTTCAAGCTGCAAGTGCAGGAATGGAAGGACACGCTGTTGCGCGGCAAGCAGCCCGACAAGCTCGACCAGTACTGGCAAGCGTTCCAGACACGCGAGCGGACCGTCGATACGCTCGCCGCGCAGCTCGTTCACCAGTTGCCGCCCGGCGAGAGCCGCTCGCTCGTCGAGCAGTTCATGCGCGCGCACACGGCGATGGGCGAAGGTTACCGGCGCGGGTTCGACGCGTTCAAGGCTGCCGGCTTCGAGCCGTCGGCCGGCGATGCCGCCGTGGCGGGCGTGGATCGCGAACCGGCGGCGCTGCTGGAGCGGGCCGCGAAGTCGATTGCCGACGAGAGTGCCGCCGTGTCGGCGCAGGCGAGCCGCGACGCGCAGCACGCGACCACCGCGAGCCTCGTGCTGATGCTGGTCGTGCTCGGCGTCGCGATGGTCGGTGCGTTCCTGTTCAGCCGGGCCATCCTGCGTCCGCTCGACCGTGCGGTGGCGTGCGCGCAGGCCGTCGCCGAAGGCGACCTGACGCGCGACGTCGATACGGCCGGCCGCGACGAGATCGCCGATCTGCTGCGCGCGTTGCAGACGATGCAAGCGAGCCTGTCCGGCGTCGTGCTCGAAGTGCGTACGCACGCCGAAGCCGTCGCGACGGCGAGCGCACAGATCGCATCGGGCAATCATGACCTGTCGGCGCGTACCGAGGCGCAGGCTGCGTCGCTCGAGGAGACGGCCGCCAGCATGACCGAACTCACGGGCATCGTCCGCCAGTCGGCCGAGCACGCGCAGCACGCGGCGCAGTTGGCGCACGACGCGTCGAACATCGCGGCGGCGGGCGGCGGCGTGATGACGGATGCCGTCGGCACGATGAACGGCATCGCCGACAGCTCCGCAAAGGTCGGCGAGATCATCGCGGTGATCGACGGCATCGCGTTCCAGACCAACATCCTCGCGCTGAACGCGGCGGTCGAGGCGGCCCGCGCCGGCGAACAGGGGCGCGGCTTCGCGGTCGTCGCGGCGGAAGTGCGTACGCTCGCGCAGCGCAGCGCCGCCGCCGCGAAGGAGATCAAGGGGCTCATCGAGCAGTCGACGAAGCGGGTCGACGAGGGCGCCGTGCTGATCGGCCGAGCGGGTGAATCGATTCACGAAATCGTCGGCGCGGTGCAGCGCGTCACGACGATCGTCGGCGAGATCCCGTCCGCGTCGCAGGAGCAGAGCGGCGGCATCCAGCAGGTGAATATCGCGGTCACGCAGATGGACTAAGCGACGCAGGAGATCGGAAA